>NZ_DASYBS010000056.1:0-98490 GCF_036500665.1 Cedecea sp. | reverse complement strand
GATTTCAGGTTAAAAACACATCAAAACACGTATTTTATCGTCAGAAGTGCCACGGATGCTCGCTATCATTGCGTTTCCGATAACGCCATTTATGATCAGAAAATTTATAAAACGCTTTTTCAAATTCCTAACCATGAACACAGATCCACCACTTTATAGTAATAATCCACCTGCCCCTGGTCGATTACCTCAAACGTCAGGAAATGTGGGTCAACTGACGCCCATAAATCAAAATACTTCTCGTGAGTCTATACAGAAAATTAACCCAAGACCTTTTAAATTTATCACCAAAGAAATGCTTTCCAACCGGGAAGTGGATGTTATTGGTAATAAATTCAAGATCGCAGAAACTCCGTATAATAGCGCATTCATTTTTGCGAAGGAGAAACTGAAAAAATTAGGTTATCCCAATGCTGACCCGGACAAGAGTTTTATGGTTAGCACAGATACCACCACCGGTGAGAAGAGACAAATCTTTCTGACAGAGATGGTGCTGCTGAATCCGCAAAAAAATAAATCGTGGTTTGATCTGAAGACCCCGATGACTGATAAAATTATCATGAGAGATAAAAATTCTAATGTTGTCAATATTGGTCTCCCTATGGCTCCAGTAACTTGGCTAAATTCAATTTGGGATGGAGATTTTAAAACATATTACTTAAAACATGTTGACCAAGTCACAGGCAGATCCGGTTACCATAACGATATGGCTTTCCTCATCAAATCTGCATTTATCAAAACCTATAAAATAGAATATCAGGCTGGAAAGCTGAGTGACAATGCGATGAAGCTTTCTGCAAAGGCTATGGGATTAGTAGACGAAAAATTGGGAGATGCCAGCAGCTGGCCTTCACTGAGCGAAGAGAAAATAAAATCATCCCAAGCTGATAACAATATAAAAATTGGTTTACTTAGAATAAATGGTAAACTTTCAACGGATTTAATGACTATCCACGATATTAATACAAACAGAGCGCTACTCTGGATACCTGGCCACAATCCACCACTGGTGGAATTTAACTCTGTAAGAGCATTAAAAGAATACATTGCGCTACATGCCCACTCTCCCACAAAGATGAATGAATTGCTAATACATTTTCCAATTAGTGAACGCCGGACCACTCACCCCTTCAGAAACGAAGTAAAGAAATTCGGCGTGGAAAAAGCACTTAAGGAAATCCGAAGCAGCTCTCTCTCACTGAATGCGACAATAAAATTAAAAACTCTGAGTGAACCTTTTACAGATATGGCCCGGCGACAAACAGAACGTCTTAAGCTGGACGCAAACGAGCTAATTGTTTCAAATAGTGATGTTACAGAAAATGCGATTAAACAACGATTGTCGGATATAAACAAACTGGTGTTTCTATTTGCGCCTCTGGCTCCAGTGTCTCCCATTGCTAAGGGATTGCTGCATGCAGCGTTAATCGGATCTGGTGTGACAGAAGTTGGTATTGGTATAAACGATATTGGTAAAGGAAAAGTGAATGAGGGGTTAGTAGAAGTGGGGGAAGGTACAGCCGATATCGCTTTAGCTGGCATAGGCATTAAAAAACAGGGTGGGGTACCAAATACAGTGACGCCTGAATCATTAGATACGGTGGAACCAACCATTGCCGAAAAAAATAACGCCCCTTCAATTAGAGGGGCTCTAGCGTCGGATAAACCAACTTCTGCGGAACTGACTACAAAGCATATGAGGGAGATGGAAATTGTTGATAAGGATGGAAGTAAAAAAATAATATACGTCCACTTAACAAATGATGACATTAAATCTGTATACCATTTTGATTCCGAATCACGTAGTTTCAGACCTACGGGACAATCAGTTACTGAGAATGGCCAACTGGTAAGTTTGCCGGGAGGGGCTCCTACCACTCCCCAAAAAACGCCTCCGATTGTATCCTGGAACAAGGATATAGAAACATCACCACCATCAGTGCGTAAAGCTGAAGGCCCTCCCCCCTCTGATTTACCTGTATTTGGAGAATATGACCGAACCCTAGATGAAGCACGTAACTTTAAATATAAAATTAATGCAGAAGGGGAAAAAACGCCTAAAACAATAGAAGAAATTAAATCCGGAACAGTTAAGTTAATCAGGACAGAAAAATTTGAATATTTCTATGATCATCCAGAGGGTAACCAAAAACCTCGTCTTAATATAGTGGGGCATGGTGACTTAGGGGGAGATACATTTAAAGGGGATTTTGAAGGTGCATCCAAAATTGATTCTGACACGATGGCCAAAGAACTTAAGTCTATGTTGACTGGCCTTAATAAGGTTGAACCAATACGGCTGGTATCCTGTAAAACAGGTGCATCAGGGTTTGCACAAAGCCTGGCAAATAAACTTGGTCGACCAGTCATAGCCTCAACTGAAAGTGTAACCCTTTTTGAGACGGGTATTAAAGGATATTTTTCTGTATTGAAAAAAACAGTGCCTAAGTGGTTTACCTACCTCCCACAACCTTAATACGTCACTGTTGCAAATAGCCGGTGGTGATAAACTTATCATCCCCTTTTGCTGATGGAGCAGGAAATGAACCTATTCGTGATGGACTGCCGCAAACTTCATACTGATTATATGCCTGTGCCTGTCTGTACTGGCACCGGACAGAAAGAAGACGAAAACCGGGCGCATCTGGACATATGTACGTTATAACAGAAGTGCAGGTTCATCAGAGCCGCCAGCAACATAGTTCGCCTTCTCACCATACCGGCAGGGAAACATCTTCGGCAATATCATGGTGTGCTGCAGGCTACGATCGGTTTGTGGTTGCGGCCTCTCCGGTGTACCTGCGCGCCGTTGAATCAGACCTGCTCGCGGGAAGGGGGCGCTCAGTTGTAAGCATCCCTGCAAAACGAACCATTCACTTTTAGAGATCTTCCGACATACTGTTTATGTACTCTGAGGAGATCGTCATGCGCAAAGCCCGATTCACCGAGCACCAGATCATCACCGTTCTGAAGTCTGTTGAAGCCGGACGCACCGTCAAAGATGTCTGCCGCGAAGCGGGAATATCGGAGGCCTCGTATTACAACTGGAAAGCAAAGTACGGCGGTATGGAAGCCTCTGATATCAAAAAGATGAAAGATCTTGAGGACGAAAACCGCCGACTCAAACAGATGTTTGCCGATCTCAGTCTGGAGTGCCGGGCGCTGAAAGACGTCATTGAAAAAAAGCTTTAAAACCAGCGATAAAGCGGGAGCTCGTCGGTTATCTGACCTCACAATTTACGATGAGCACTCGCTAGGCATGCAGGATGTTATCGCTGAGCAGGACGGTGTACTTTTACCAGCCCGACACCCGGCGTGATGAACCGGTGATCCGCGCATTGATGAATTGCCGCATCAGCCCTTTGATACCCGAAAATTTGAATACCACTTTCCTGGCGTTATTGCGGCAAAACTGGCTATTGCCGACGATCTGGCCACTCCACTGGCCAGAATGTCGGATGAAGACCGGCAGCGCGGAGAGTTTGTGTCTGCAATTTGTATAATTTCAAAATGAATAGGCTTGAGCTTAAAATACAAACCAATGCATAAAGGGTAACATAGTCATGAATATAATGATGAAATCAGTAATTTTGCCAATGATAAATGCAATGAATATGTCAATAAGTGAGTTAGGGTAAGTAAATGATATGTGTTTTTTCAATATCATCAGGGTAAGGAATGTTTAATGACAGTTTTTCCGTTTTTAAAATCAGTCGGCCCTTTTCACTCGGAGGAAGTTTACCAGCATAAAGAATCAAGAATCCTCGTTTTCCTCTATAGCATGGGGAATTATTGATCGCCGCCGCGACGACCTCTTTCACACTGTAGCTTCCCTCTGTCCAGTTAGCTGAAGAACTTAACCCGACCATAAGGTCATGAGGAATTTTTTTAGTACGGAAGAAACCGCCACTCAGCGAGTAGCTGCCCGACAACTCTGAACTTACGAAAATTTTTATTACATAGGGGTAATTATAGGCTTTACTGAAATTACCTATTGCAGTACCTAACTTAATATTTATTTCATTGACATTCTGATTCACCTTGCTCTCAATTTTATTATCAGCCTGTGGTGTAATTGGTAGAACATTTCCTAACAAAATATCAAGTGGTGGCATTCCCTGTACGACATCTGATTGCCATTTCATCTTTTTCATATCCAGAATAAACCCTGAAAGAGCGCCAATGGGATAACTCTCTGAATCAGAATGTGTGTAAATAAAATTGATTTCATCTTTCATTTTATTTATCAACGCATGTTGAAACTCTGCGGTGTTGAAGCGTTTACCTTGCGCAATAATTTCCGCAGCAATTTCAACATACCGTGCACTGCCTTCATCAATATCGGTTTGCCTGATGCGGCTTGCATCATCTGGGTATAGTTTCTTCCACTGGTCAAACCAAAACCGCGCATGACCCAGTCCATTTTTATCCCCCTGCAGAGAAGCATATAAAGATCGAATAATATTGTTACGATAGAATCTGGGGGTAGCCTGAACAGGGTAAGGTGTTGCTCGTGAATCATTATCTGGTGATATTTTTTTCCATACATTCGCCTGTACAAAAAAATGAAAAGCTTCATGAGTAGCCACGTTAAACAGAGCTGGAACTGGTTTCGTCTCAGACTGAAAACGTGCTTTTTCCTCCGGAGGAAGAGTAGCCCCTAAGCTAACATAAATTGTTGGCCGGCTGTCAGGCCATTGAATTTCCTGATAATGCATATAGTCAACGGGTAAATGACGCTGTTGTATCTCGCTGTAGGGGAGCTTCGTTAGACTCTTACTGTCAATTGCCCAGGCATTATGGTCATCAGCAACAATGAGTCTGAGTTGTCGATACACGTGCGTGTCCCATACATTCTCGAGCACTGGCCATGCCTGACGGGTAGCTGAATAAATAGAATTTACATATGACTCAGTCGTAATATTTTTACTGGTTGCCTGACCAGCTCCAGATAAACTGACAAGGCAAAAAATACAGCTTCTTAATAAATTCAATTCCATAACAACTCCATTAATATGTATTATCTCTCTAATATGAATGTAACGGAAAATACTAACTTAATATTCTTATATAAGATTACAAAACGAGCTAAAATAGTAAGTTCATAAAAATGAATAACTGGGTCGGCATCTCAAATGTCAATATTTAAAAACGAATCAATCAGGATCGTATTTTATAATATCCCCAGGCTGGCAATTCAACACGCTGCATATCGCTTCCAGCGTTGAAAATCGTATGGCCTTTGCTTTTCCACTATTAAGTATTGAAAGATTGGCTTCAGTAATACCTATAGCCTGAGCCAGTTCTTTAGCTGTCATTTTTTTTGATTTCAATATTATGTCAAGTTTTATAATGATTGACATATTAGATCACCAATTCCTGCTCTTCTTTTATTTCTGTTGCTAACTGCAGTACATAGCTAAGTATCACCAGCCCAACACCTATTGGGATATATATCAAATTATCAATTTGAAAGTAGTATTGCGGATTTTCTTGGTTTTGTAATAATGATAAAAACATATCGCTAATGATTGAATATATAGATAGCACAATAAAACACCATCCAGAAATGGAAATGCGTTTTATCTGTTGATGACTGAAAACCACTCCCGCTCGAATATCTCTAAACACTTTATAAAAAAGCCAAAGCATTAAACTGAAAATACAATCTCTCAAAAGGTTACAAATAGCTGATGCTGCGGTATTAGGGTGACTTCCCGGAAATATCTCGCATTCTTTATGTATTACACCACCCATAACCGAAACATCATTTCCGGCCTGAAGCCAGGCAAATACCTGACCAAGTATCGGTGTGGAAATCAGGCCGATCAATAATGCGATCTCCATAAATCTACACCAAAATATCATTTTTGATTTACTAACCATTTTCTTCTTACCCATATCATTTTCAGGTATGTTGTGGACAAACTGTGCCTGTAGAAGCTCAATTTATCGGTTGTCATACTTTCTGTAGGTCAATTTACAATATGTAGTATTATCGAAAAACAATAATACTACAACAATAAATTATTGAAAAACGATAATTTAAATTTAATTTCTTAATAATCAATTAATTAAGTCTGAATATAGGGTCAGTGTCTAATTTCAATCAATGTACAAATGTGATGAGACTGCAATCTACTCGGGCCTTATTTCACAGTCATTTATCGTGAGCCCATGCTGATGGATTGCAAGCCGGAAAAGATGATTGCGAGCTCATTGTCACTTAATGTGAGCCCGGGAGGATTTTCATTGTCAGCTAATGTGAGCTCAAAATTGCGCTGATTGCGAGCCCTTACAGATAACCCAGCGATGAAGTGTGGAGTGGTCAACGATAATACCCCGCTCCGCCATCATCTCTTCCAGGTTTCGCAAACTCAGTGAGTAAGCCAGATACCAACGAACACATTGCGCGATAATATCGATGGGATAATGCAGGCGTTTAAACGCTTTTCGGAGCAGCGGCATCGTCAGAGATCATCATAAAAAAAAACAGCATGTTACCTGACGACACCTTAATGCGACAGAACCTCCAGCGCCGCCCTCCGCGTGAGCGTGCTGCTCACCCATTGCCTGTAGCGGTCGCTGAACACCGGCATCTGCCCGGCCATATGCTCCAGGATATCCGCCGTTGCCGTCACGCCATGCGAGGTCAGATACAGCATCTGTTCGTCAATGGCTTACACCCTCTTTCTGCATTCATTCATGTCCATAACCTGTACCTCCCTGTCATTTTGCATGCCGTGTATCACTCTCCGGTTGCAAACTTTGAGACGAGAACTAGAAGGTAATGCGGATTAGTTCTCCAAGTATAAATCCCGTAATATTTCTCGCTGTCTGCACCCCAGATCGTACTCTATTTCCAGCCAGCGGTCGGGCGAGCCGTACTGCTCACGAATACAGGTTAATGCTGACATCAGCCATTCTTCACGGGCACTCATTGCGTAAGTAAATTGCTCCAGTGCGGAGGTATTCAGGCGCAGGGATAACTGTTCGAGCATATGTTCCCGATAATTTGTCAGCGTGATTTCCGTCAGCAGATAATCTTCGATTACCGTTGCTTCATCAGCGCCCAGTGCCAGCAGGATAAGCGCCGAACCAACTCCAGTGCGATCTTTCCCTATTGCGCAGTGCTGCACCAGGGAGCCGCCTGCGGGCTGCATCAGTAACTGTATCATCCGGTGATATGCATCGTTTCTGAACGGCAGGCGGCGATAAAGTTCCGCCATAAAATGTCGCATATCAAATCCGTCCAGCATTTTGCTGGTCAGATTTTCCAGGTTAGCGCTTATCCCGTTACTGAGTGGAGTGGCGGGGACATGATGGTAATTTACTCCGGGCCACAATACATCCGGTCTGGCCTGAACTTCGTCAGTATCACGGTAATCCAGCACTGAACATACAGGGATATTTGCCAGTATCAGACAGTCATTTTTAGTCAACTGATCCAGTGAGCCGGAGCGAAAAAGCAGCCCGCGTTTAATGCGGTGCCCACCTGCGACGGTATTTCCCCCTAAATCGCGAAAGTTAATTCCACCATCGAGTGGCACAAGCGAAGGATGGCTCTGGTTTTTAGTTGTCATTAATATCCCTGAATGAAAAAATTCGGTAAGTTAAGCACAAAGTAATCTACTGATTAGCCAGATACCAGCGAACGCACTGAGCAATAATATCGACGTGATAATGTAGACGTCTGAAGGCTTTTCGGATCAGGGGCGTGGTCAGCAGTACATTACCCGGCCACGCCTTAATGCAACAGAGCCCTCAAAAGTGACCATAAGCTCTCCCTGTTCAGGAGAGCAGATTAACCCTTCGATCTGATTTCAGACATCGGATTTGGATCATTTTCGCGCCGTTGGTGACACTTAATGCGACAGAGCCCTGGCGTCGGGGCGAATTAATCCGGCTTAATGTAGTCAGCAATGCGGAAAGTCACTTTACCTGTCCAGCCATTATCACGGTAGGAACCGATGGCAAGGCTATCCACGTTGTTACCAGCCTGGCAACTGCTCTGACAGGTTGTATAGCCATTGAAGTTACCGGCAGCAATAGCGGCACCAAATTTTTCATACTGATTTTTACCCCAATAGACTTTTGCAACGCCAGCATTAACAAGATCATTAATGTTGATCATGGCTTCATCATCAGAATAATCATCCAGGCTTTTACCTCCATTGATCACATATACGGCCCCCACCTGAGTACCGCTGGAGTTAATCGCATTTGGATCGCCGATCACCAAATCCATATTGCCGTCACCATTCAGATCCACATTTCCCAGGATACTGTGACCAAATCCAGCCAGCTTGCTGCCCGGTCTATCTGCGTAAATGGCATAGCCGTCCTTAACACTAAAACTCTTGTTGTAGTTAGTCCTGGTGTGAGCGGCGTCCAGGAATAGAGATGACGGCAGCTTACTACCATCAGACTTTCCTTTAATGATCCACACCAGGCCAGAACGCTTTTTATCAATAGCTATATCAGCAGGTGCGCTGATAGCAAAGGAGTTATAGCGTTTGTTCAGGAAGTTACCTAATGGTGTAATGGTGCCGTTATTATCCTTGTCCTGCTGGTACGCGCTGTGATCGTTAGCACCTCTCATATTACCAGCCCCCCCGGTCTGACCACCAAGGAACGCCGCGCCCATACCGTGAATACGGGTAGCCTGTCCGGCGTTTAAAGAGGAAATATCGAGATTACCCTGGTTGAAACTACTGCCATAAACAAGGTAAGCGCTTCCACGCCCATCGGTGCCGCTGTTAACGGATTTACGGCCTTCGTTAACGGATTCCGGATCCACAATCAGGTAGTCACTATAGCCATCACCATTAATATCCCCCATGTCGCTGACCTGCTGGCCCAGGTTAACATTGATTGGTTTGTCCGGCCCGCTGGTAGCTGTTACTTGCGGGCGGATATACGCACCGGTTGCTGAAGGAACATCCCAATTACCAAGATTATCACGTTTAATATCAATGTTCTGCCACTGGTCACCAGCCTTTTTGGCTCCGTAGATAACCACTACACCACCGCGTCCGCTGGTACCTTCAATATCCCCGATAGCGAGATCCACTATGCTGTTGTTGGTTGATGCGTTTTTATATTTAATCGGACCAATGCTTGAACCAAACCAACCACCAGTATTCGCGGAGCCAGAGTTGGTAACGGTGCGAATACGGATCCCATGCCGACTATCTCCATTATCGATATCATTAAGATCGATTTGGTTGGACAAACGAGTACCGTTACGATGATGTGGCCCACCCCAGATAACATAGACCTGGTCATTCCAGTGGGAGGCGATCACCAGATCGTCGTACCCATCACCGTTAATATCGCCAATTTTGCGCACCGCGCTGCCCATCCATTTTGTGGTCACAGAACCCGGTTTATTTAACTTATTGCTGTGGAAAATCTTTAACGCATTCTGTGGATCAAATTCACCGACATTTTTCACTTCCTGCATAGCCTTTCCATCAGCGGTGCCGAAAATAACGTAAGCGATACCTTTACTACCGTCCCCCCAGGGGGCGGTAATCAGAATATCTTCACCAGCAATATGCTTCCCATTGTCTTTATCGGAAAACTTACCAATGTTAGTCATTGTCATACCGAAGTAGTCACTACTCTTTTCCCCTTTAATTGAGAACGGAGCTGAGTAAGGTTCAAAGTCGCTCGCAATTACCTGGGATGCCGCCATGCCGGTACCTAATAAAGCAGCAATGCAAAATGCTATGCGCGTTTTATTTTTTACTTTCATACTATATGTCCTTATATAAATACAGGTTGCTGATGAAATTATTCATTACATTCTTTTTATACCTGTAACAAAATGTTATGAAATTAGTAATTTCTATTTTCTGGTGAGATTATTCTCTATTTGAATTCGAAGTCCAGTGTTGATGTGGCTTCAAATTCACCTGGTGTCGGAGGCCTCTCCCCTTGTCTAACAGGTGTTGCGGTAATAGTTATATTTCCCTCCTGTGGTAGTATTGCCGCACTGTTACCATCAATTTTCTTCGCATTATGTTCAAGTTTAATGCCTAAATCCCCGCGCTCACCAGTTTTATCATGAGTACGAATATAGCCTGAGTCATTGAAATCAGATGTGCGAAACTTCACACTGACTTTGCTGATATCCTCAGGGTTTTTGCAGGTAATGCTCAGAGGGATACTCTTTTGCTTACTGGTAGCCTCGGGCGTAAATTCATTCACCACAATATTGCCAAACGGCACCGTGATTTTCTGACCGCCGTTGATGAAACACTGGGGGGGAATATTAACCGTAAGGTTGAAGCTGAGTTTCACAAAAGGTCTGGAAAAATCGAAATTGCCATTCTTTTTTCTTGCATAAATGGTTAGTAATTCAGGCTCGACAATGTTAACTGAACCGGAAAGAGGCTGCGTGAATTCCAGCGATACAATCCCCTCTGAGCCGGTTGCAAACGGGTGACTGGGTTGATTTTCATCACAGTCACGTTTGTTCGGATACTCATTATCAACGCCCGTGGTATTTTGTAGATCGACAGGAATCAAACCGCTTTCACCGGCATTACCGCCAATTTTAACTTTAAAGCCAATACCGATACCCGGATGTTTATCCAGGGGATAATAAGTATAGCCTGCCTGGCGCTTACCGCTTCCGGAATTTAGAATCGTGCTGGTAAACCGAAAAAAAACACTTTCGTCTTTGTAGGGATCTCCACAGAAGCAGGTGCCCTCAAAATTCCCTGAGTTACTCCACGTTTGTTCCGCTACTCCCGGAATATCGCTGGCGGTAAGTGTTTTGCTAATAGTAAAAGGATGAGCAGAGCCTGCAGGTGTCTCTGTTGGCCAGCAGCTGCCAGAGATATCAGCAATAGCCGGGAAAGCTATTCCTCCACAGATGGCCAGGTAAACAGACAATATTTTTTTTTTCATTGTTAGTTCCTTAAATTGATTAACGGGTTATTTGCAGAACCGCGTTAACTGTACTATTCCACCAACATTCGGTTCCTGGCCTGAAAGCTGATAGTCAGCCTGACAGCGCTGGCTGGGCTTATTACCCCAGCTCACTTCCAGAGTGCCCTTACTCTCCATCCCTGTAAGGAAAACGTTGCCGTCATCGCCGACGATACTGCTGGTCGTGTTCTGAGAAACAACAGCGCCGAAGGGAATTGGTTTGCCCTGTGCATTCGTCAGCTTCATCAAAAGACGTTTACCTAAAGAGGTCTTGAAGTGAGCCCGAACGATAGCTCCACGGGTTGGGACAACTTTCTGGCTATTGATTTCCAGTTCAACATCATCTGGCAGCGTATCAGGGCGAAGCTGAATAGTGCTCTCCCGGTAAGGGGTAAGATAAGGCACGACGGTATAGCCCCGAAAGTCAGTAGCAACACCGGATTGATTACTCAGGCTGACACCTGCTGCACCCGGTGCTTCGACCAGTGCAACTGTTTCACCAAGTGATTGCGCCAGCGTGACACCATGCTGGTGAACCAGCACTCCTCCTTGCAGGTTATAATTCAAACGCTGTGAATCCCGGCTATACCCATAACCGGCACCGACTTGTGCATAACGACCGCTGTAACTGAACGACGTATCACTGCTGTTTGCCTGGCTGCCTGGGCTAATATTCTGCTGTACATTCCAGTTGAGATTATTATCATCAAGGGCGCTACCACTAAGTGACACACTGTGGCCAAGTGCGCGTTTTTCACCCGCAGAAAGAGAGTAACTGGCACGCGTGTTACTGAGCCATTTATCCAACGGTACGCTCAGACTCAGGCTAAACAGGTTGTCCTGATTGTAGCGACGGCGGCTCTCCTTTTTTGTTACGTTCAGATGATGACTGTAATTCAGGCTATAGCTAATACCTTTCCAGCTATTGCCATAGCCCAACATGGCAGAAGTCGTTCTTTGTTTGCTGTTACTGTACTCTTCACTGACAAACGTAGAGGAGAGATAGCCGAGACTCGTGCCCAGATTTTGATTAAGCGTCAGTTCGGTGCGACTACGGCGGCGATCAGGGGAATAACGTGTATCGTGGTAGCCACTCAGTGTTTCCCCCAGGGTATAGTAATCTGCAGTGGAGTAACGATATCCGGCAATGGCGATATTTGTTCCGGTGGATAACAGGTTTTTGTTATAGCGAAGGCGTAGTGACTGTCCTCTGTGTTTTTCTGCGTGTGCGGTCGTTGACCAGGCCTGCATCATATCAAATGAGAAAGCACCAAAACTGCCCATGTTTTTCCCTATGCCAAAGAGCAGGGACTGGTATTTACTGGCTGCCTGTATCCCTCCATATATCGAGGATTCCCACGGCAGGCCATAAATCAGGCTCCCCTGTGAAAATGAGGCATTCTCGGCATAGCTGTTGCCAGAACGGTAGCTTCCGCTAACCACTTCGTATCTGAATTGCCCTTCCCGCTGCATCACTGCTAAAGAGGCATAAGGAACTAAAGATACCTGCTCCCTACCGTCCGCTTCTTTAATGACGACTTTCAGCTCACCGCTGCTACCAAGGTAAAGGTCATTGATAATAAATTCACCGGGCGGCACATAGCTTTGATAAAGGGTATAACCATTCTGGAGAATAGTTATCTGGGCATTGGTACGGGCTATGCCGCGAATAACTGGCGCATAGCCTCGCAGGCTGCCCGGAGTCATCTGCTCATCAGAGTAGAGTTGCACTCCCCGAAATGGAACACTATCAAATACCTCAGACGAAGAACTGTTGTCTCCTAATATCAGTTGACTGTTCAGGGAGGCAATGTCGCGTTGCAGATAAGTGTAAATTGACGCCCAGTGACCGGCGTTTCCATGACTATTATTCCAGGTCGAAAAATTTCGTAATCTCCATGGGCCGATGTTAATACCCGGACGCAGGTTGATATAGTGGCTGTCAGTACTCACGCCGTTGCCCGATTTCCAGGTGGCACCGCTATAACTGTAGCTAAGCATAAGACCGGGGATCCCTTGCTCCCGGCGGGAAGGATCGATATACCCATGGACCAGATTATCCAGCGCAGCCTGGGGAATACTAAGTCTTAGCGCCTGTTCGCTGAAGTCAAATTCACTGCTCGCGTGCGGAATTACTGTGAGATTAGCGCAGCCCTGATTATCGTTCTGTAATGAAGGGAATGCTGCCGCTTTTACTCCCATCGCCAGCAAGGTTTCCAGACTCAGGCAAGGAACAAGAGTATTTTTATGTTGATTGTCTTGTTCCAACTGAAAATAGATATCGCGTGAGTCAATCATTCGGTTGTTGAGAAAAAGGTCCACGTGGTAGACACCTGGCGTTTGATTACCTTTATTTTCAAATAAAGAGAGATCAACCGTGGTGCGCGGTGCATTCCCTGTTTCCAGAAACGCCGGGTCAAAATAATCGCTGGCGTGCAATGTACCGGATACAACCCAGGAAAGAAAAATTACCTTGCGTATAAAAAAATGCATGGTCATAAAAAATACCTCTCCATAAATTATTTTTATTCTATTCTTTGTTCTATTAGCTGACTGGTTCCACCATAGTCATTAATATATGTCCAGTGTACTGGTTTATTTTTTGTTGGCGGTGTATTAAATGTGAATTCTTTATTGCTTTTCGGTGCCAGCATGTCTATATCTGTTATGCTTTTTCCATTAATCTTCACATCAAAAAAGGAAATATAATAAGAGGAGTCATTACGTACAATGAGTTTGTTACCGACTGTTGACCAATGAACATGATGTCTAATCTCATCAATATCATCAGATAATGTCGTAGGGCGGTAAAATAATTTTATTCTCGTGTTTATGGCGATTTGCAGCTTGTTGACATCTTCTTTTGAAGATGAAGGAATAGACTTAACATTGAGCCAGAAAAGTGATTCACGATCCTGTGGTAGAGCAGCGCCGTTGTAAATAATACGCAATGTATTCGTTTTGCCTGCATCAAGGCGAAAAAGCGGTGGTGTTACAATAAAAGGGGGTTTTGTGCCCAGTGAATCATTACTTTGCACCCAGCTTTGCACGAGGAAAGGATTGTCGCTGTTATTTTTAACACTAATATTGCTCTCTTTTCTGTCCGTATTATATATCACACGCGTACCTGACAAGGTTACGCTTGCTTGCGATAAACCAGAAATAAAGAGCAATGCCAGCAACGTCAGGTAGCGTTTCCTTAACATAGAATATCCTTTTGAACCGGACTATGAACGTTATAGTCCGGAATTGGGTTGAATAACTTATTTATAGATAATCGTGTAATCCGCAACAGCGTTTGCAACACCGGTCTTAACTGTATCAGCCGTCGATTGATAACGGGCTGAGTAAAGCAGGGTTGCTTTACCTGTCGTACCGTCACCAGTGATATCAACAAATTTATTTGGATTGTCGCCCAAAGGCAGCGTTGAGCCATCTTCATTCAGAAATTCAATACCCAGACCGGTCGCACCACCGGCTGTAAGGGCTAGCAACTTGTTATTGGAGGTGTCATAAGCACCTCCAAACCTTGATGCAGCTGATTTAAGTACAGCGGTATCACAGTTAGTCAGTTCCATTTGGATCCGGTGAATACCTGCAACGTCGCCTGCCTTCTGAAATGCAGAAGAAGAGATCTTACCCATTTGAATAGTGGGATTCCCTCCCTGACCGTTAATATTGACATCACAGGTGCTCGCGACGATTTCACCCTCAAATTGGATTTGGCCTGCACCTTTACCATCTTCAGCATGGCTGGAAGGGCTAATTGCGGCTGCCAGTAAAACGCCCACGGCAACTATTTTCTTATTCATTACTGAAATTTCCTTATTTATAAATGTTAATGCACTGTTGGTATATGGCCTTACTTAAAATAATCCCCCAGAGGGTTGTTGAGATACCGAGATATTGCCTGGCTCAGGTGGCTATACGCCAGAGTTTAAACCCCCTTCATCTATGGTCGAATTTTTAGGCTTATTCCTATTATATTCAGGCTGGCTAACGCATTAAGATGACTGCGATTTTCATGAACAATTATTTCATTAAGAGAAAGCCTGACAAGGTGTTCATAAGGAGCTGCCCGCGAACATTCTTTATCTTTGAAAAACAAGACATTGCGTGTTGGTATTATGTTAACAACAGCTGAAATGAAAAGAAAAATGAAATCACTCTGATTTGTTTTTTTTGTTTAAATTCAATTAACTAAAGACCCACCTCACAACTTTATCAGTGTTTCCTTTGAATATATTTAGTCTGAGTTTGTTTTTTTTGTAGTTCGTGAATTTCTGATGAGATAATTCTCTATCAACAATAGAATTTTCTAATGATTGCCACCTTGAATTATTAGCTGCAATAAATATTGAATGATTAACCAATTAACAATCAGAAGATTTCTAGCAATCAGCTGCCATAACATGGCGACGCCAAGCTTCGCTCTTCTCCACAAACTCAGCCTTCAGCTTCATTAAACCGAAATCATAAATTTCGCAATCAATGTTGTAATTGATTTTTATCGAATCAAAGAGCCTGAATAGAATATTATGATGTAAACTTAGAATGGGTTCGTTATGTCGCTGGTGAAGAAAGCCTTTAAATGCGGTCCTGTTGCAAAGTTCGCGGTGAGTAAGCCTGATGTGTTGTTGAAAGCTGACCCTGACCCCGAATATGCTCCATTCAGAAACAGAATTCCGGCATGATCTACACTCCCTGAACGGAGGTGGTGCCGATGAAAAAATCACGATTCACCGAAGAGCAGATTGTTTTTGCCCTGAAGCAGGCTGAACTGGGGACGTCCGTGCCGGACGTCTGTCGCAAACTGGGCATTTCCGATGCCACGTTCTATACGTGGCGCAAGAAATACGGCGGGATTTCTCCTTCGGAGCTGAAGCACATGCGGCAGCTTGAGGAAGAGAATCTCAGGCTGAAGAAGCTGGTTGCCGATCTGAGCCTCGACAAGGCCATGCTGCAGGATGTACTGGCAAAAAAGACCTGACGCTGGCGCGTCTGCGCGAATGGGTCCGGGACTTGCAGGCACGCTACGGGGCCAGCGAGCGGCAGGTCTGTTTTGCGCTACGGATCAGCCGCAGCTCTTTCCGCTATCGTTCTGTGGCAGCAGACGACAGTGCGCTACGCCTGCGTATCAGGGAGATCACCGAAACACGGGTCCACTATGGCTACCGCCGGGTTCACGTCATGCTCAGGCGGGAGGGCTGGCGGGATAATCATAAACGCATTTACCGGCTCTACAGTGAGCAGGGGCTGTCCCTGCGTCTCAAACGCCCGCGCCGGAATAAATCGGCACAGCGTCGGCAGCCCCAGCCTCAGGGGTTGTATCCGAATCATATCTGGGGCATGGACTTTGTCTCTGACGCCTTATTTGACGGGCGTCGGTTACGTCTGCTGACGGTCATTGATCTCTACACCCGCGAATGTCTGGGGATCTGCGTGGGCCAGAATCTGCGCTCAACGGAGGTCGCAGAGATGCTGAACACCATTGCCCTCAGACGGTCCTTACCACAATTACTGAAAACCGATAATGGCTCTGAATTTGCAGGGAAAATGCTGGACAAATGGGTATATGAACGAGGGATCCGTATAGACTTCTCACGCCCGGGAACACCGACGGACAATGCCACTGTGGAGTCGTTTAATGGCAGGCTGCGGCAGGAATGTCTGAACGAGAACTGGTTCATGTCCCTGGAGGATGCACGGTGCAAAATCGAGGCCTGGCGCATACACTATAACCAGAGACGTCCCCATTCTGCGCTGGGCTGGATGACGCCATCTGAATTTGCCGAGAAGTCTGTCGGTTGCAAGAATATGCAGCCAACATGAGGCCGGTTATTCCTGATTATGACTGGAGCATATTCGGGGTCAGGGTCAACCAACCGACATTACTAACTGAAGGTTGTATCTAATCCTGGGGGCAGGTCATATTGGCAGCGTGAAGACCAGCAGAGGTTGGTACAGTGACCGGAAGAGTAAGTTGTCGCTAAAGGGAGATACTCAGATGGGACTCAAGAGGTAAAGCAGCGACATTAGTGGCCAGTACGTCCAGATATCTACCAGAACCCCGGAAAGCAAAAACCCGCCTTTAGGCGGGTTCTTTAAATTTTGGTGCCCGGACTCGGAATCGAACCAAGGACACGGGGATTTTCAATCCCCTGCTCTACCGACTGAGCTATCCGGGCAACGGGCCGCATTAAACCGTAAAGGCCGTCAGGCGTCAACGGCTTTGTCATAAAAAATCCCTAAAACCATGCTAACTGGCTGCTTTTCAGTCAAAGACAGTAAAAAGGCGAGCTTCAGGTCAATGCTCCACCGGTACGGCACAATGCAAAGCGCAGAATGTCTTCTGCCAGCCTGCGGGCCGTGTCGATATCGGCCTGGCTACGCTTCACCAGGAGCTTGCTCAGGCAGCCTTCCAGTACCAGCTCCATTTGGTGCGCGACCATCGTCGGGTCGTCCACTTCCATCTGCGTCAGCAGCTCGTGAGTGTACGCCCAGGCCGCTTTTTTCTGCTGGTCTGCCAGCTGATGAATCGGGTGCGCGGCGTCGGGGTAGAACGTGCAGGCGGCAATAAACAGGCAGCCGGGATAGCGCTGGTTGCCGACGCATTCGGTCAGGGCATGGTAGCGCTTAAGCAGCTTTTGCTCCGGCGTCATCTCTTCATCCAGCATCAACTGGCGCCGCCAGACGTCCACCTGAGAGCTCAAGTAGCGCAGGGCGTCGTACAGCAGGGCCTCACTGTCGGGCCAGAACTGGCGAACCTCAGCGATCGGGTAATCGGCTTCTTTCGCCACCATCTCCAGCGTCGTGCTGGCAATGCCTTCACGTTCAAGGACATGCAGGGCGTGCTCTAGAACTTCTTCGCGTTGCACGGTTTTCTCCTTACGTTTCCCATCGGATTAAGTGTTGTTTACGGCCTGCGATTGCGCAAATGCTCGCTAAACGCGGTGGCATCCATAAAGCCCGTTACCCGGGCGGCAGGCTGCTCCAGGCCGTGAGTATCAAAGAATAGAATGGTCGGCAGGCCAAGGACCTGCAGATGCTTAAGTAGGGCCTTGTCGTCCGCGTTATTTGCCGTGACGTCGGCCTGGAGTAAAATGCTGCCAGACAGCGCTTTTTGCACCTGCGGATCGCTAAAGGTGTATTTCTCAAACTCTTTACACGCCACGCACCAGTCGGCGTACAAGTCGAGCATTACCGGTTTGCCTTTTGCGTTGGCAAGTGCGGCGTCTAGCTGTTCGACGTTGGCGATTTTGCTAAAGCTGAGGTGAGGGACGGCCTGAGCGGACGCCGGAGAGCCGAAAGCCCAGTCCTGTAGCGGGCGGGCGGCAACCAGCGCGGCACCCAGCAGGATGATTTGCAGCACGCGCAGCCAGGATTTCTTCGCCCCGAGGCTGGTGATAAACGCCCAGCCAAAGAAGGCAACGCCCAGCAGGCTCCACAGCCTTAGCCCCCAGGTGTCGCCGAGTACGCGTTCCAGCAGAAATACCGGCAGCGCCAGAATCACAAAGCCAAAGGCGGTTTTAACGCTTTCCATCCACGGCCCGCTTTTCGGCAGCAGGCGGTTGCCGAAGACGGTGATCAGGATAAGCGGCAGGCCCATGCCCAGCGCGTAAAGATAAAGCGTACCGCCGCCGAGCCACATATTTCCGCTTTGCGCGATATAGAGCAGGATGGCGCTAAGCGGCGCAGTGGTGCACGGCGAGCAGATAAGCCCGGCCAGCGCGCCCATGGCAAAAACGCCGCCTGCCGAGCCGCCCTGCTGGCGGTTGCTCATCAGCGTCAGGCGCGTTTGTAGCGACGACGGCAGCTGCAGTGTGAACAGGCCAAACATTGAGGCGGCGAGCAGGATAAAGAGCACCGACAGGCCAATCAGCACGTACGGATGCTGTAGCGCGGCCTGAAACTGGAGCCCGGCGGCGGCAACCACCAGGCCAAGTGCGGTATAGGTCAGGGCCATGCCCTGGACGTAAACAAAGGCCAGCAGCAGCGCTCTGGCGGTGGAAAGGCGTTGTTTACCGCCCAGCACGATGCCGGAGATCAGCGGGTACATCGGTAGCACGCAGGGGGTGAAGGCGATGCCAATGCCGATCAGGAAGGCCCACAGCGCGGAGAAGGGGAGCGATGCGGGGGCGGAGTCGTCTGCGCCCCTTACCCCGGTTTTCTCTCCAGGAGGGGAGAGGGGGGCAGAAATATTGGCCTCGTCTCCGGAGGGGGAAGAAACTACAGCGTCAGATCGAGCCTGGGAAGCTACCGCACTCAACGGCACGACGCGCGTTTCCGGCGGGTAGCAGAACCCCGCTTCGGCGCAGCCCTGGTAGGTCACGCTGATGGATGAGCCTTTGTTGGCGGAGGTAACCGTAATCGGTAGACTTAGCTGCCGGGTGAAGATCTCGGTTTTGCCGTAAAACTCATCTTCGTGCCAGGTGCCTTTGGGAATAGCCAGGGGCGCAATGTCCGCGCTGGCGGGCACCACTTTTATCTGCTGGCGGTATAGGTAATAACCGGGTTTTATCTGCCAGTTGAGCGTTAGCTGGTGCTCAGACTGCTGAAAGTCAAAGGCAAAGGCCTGGTCGACCGGGACAAACTGGGTTTTATTCTGGGCGTCAAACAGCCCGGCGAAGGCCTGCGAACTGCAAAGCAGCAGGACTAGCGTAATGATGCGTAGAGCCATGAGAGATATTCACTGTTTCCATGTGCAACTGGCAGAACCAGCAGTTCAGGCGTTTGGTAAGGGTGATGGGTTTTCAGGCAGGCAAGCAGCGCCTCCTGGTGCTCCACGTCGCTTTTTAGCAGCATTTGTACTTCGTACTCCTGCTCCAGCTTTCCTTCCCAGTAATAAAGCGAAGTCGCGCCCGGCAGCAGCGTCACACAGGCGGCAAGTTTTTCCGCCAGGACTTTCGCGGCCAGATCCTGAGCGCTGGCTTCATCCGGTGCGGTACAGAGTACAACGACAGCCTGAGTCATCGACATCACAAACCTCATTATGGGAGGAAACGGCATCGACTATAGCATGAGGAGGGCAAGACGGGCCGAATAACGACCCGTCTTTGAAGAGATTTACAGCAGCACGCTGCCGATCAGGAAGCCGAAGCAGACCGCCAGCACCACGCCCATTGTGCCAGGGATAAAGAACGGATGGTTAAAGACAAATTTACCGATGCGCGTTGTGCCGGTATCGTCCATTTGTACCGCGGCGACCAGGGTCGGGTAGGTCGGCAGAATAAACAGGCCGGAGACGGCGGCAAAAGAGGCGACGGCGGTTAACGGCGAGACGCTGAGCGCCAGCGCCATCGGCATCAGCGCCTTGGCCGTAGCGGCCTGAGAGTAAAGCAGCGCCGAGGCAAAGAAGAAAATGACCGCCAGCAGCCACGGATGGCCCTGAATCACGCTGCCTGCGGTCTCTTTGATCCAGTCTATATTGGCGGCGACAAAGGTATCGCCCAGCCAGGCCACGCCCAGAATACAAATACAGGCGCTCATACCGGCCTTGAAGGTGCTGGAGCTGAGGATGCTTTCAGTCTCCACGCCGCAGATAACCGTCGTCAACGTTGCGACCGACAGCATAATAATCAGGATCGCGTTAGTGGTATTCATCAGCGGCGTAGCGACGAGGCCGAGGCTTGGGCTGTTGACGATGGCATAGATAACGACGCAAACCACGCCGAGCAGGAAGAGAAAGACGGAGGTTTTGGCGCGAGGCTTAATCTCGATTTGCTTGTCGCCGCGCAGCTCAATCAGGCCTTCTTCCAGGCGCTTGAGGTAAACCGGGTCATTGGACAGCTTTGAGTCGAACAGGATAGACACCAGGAAAGACATCACCAGCACCGCCAGCAGCGTAGAGGGGATAACCACCGACAGCAGCTGAATGTAGCTGATACCGTGGCCTTCCATCACCGATGACATGTAAACCACCGCGGCAGAAATCGGCGAGGCGGTAATGGCTATCTGAGCAGAAACCACCGCCGTAGAGAGCGGACGGCAGGGTTTAATGCCCTGTTCCTTGGCGACTTCGGCAATCACCGGCAGCGTCGCCAGCGAGATATTGCCGGTCCCGGCGAAGATAGTCAGAAACCAGGTGACGATCGGCGCAAGAATCGTGATGTATTTAGGGTTCTTACGTAGCAGTTTCTCGGTTTGGTTGACGAGGTAATCCAGGCCCCCGGCGATTTGCATCGCTGAGATAGCCGCGATCACCGCCATAATGATGGAAATAACGTCGAAGGGGATGCTGCCGGGTTTTACGCCTATCGCCGCGAGAACCAAAACCCCCAGTCCTCCCGCGTAGCCAATCCCTATACCGCCAAGCCTTGCCCCCAGAAAAATCGCTGCTAACACGATGATGAGCTCGATGACTATCATGGTCGCTTCCTTGATGTTTTAATGAGATGAAAATGAAATGTTGTGTTTTCGTATGCCGTTAAAATGAAAAAGGCACGTCCGACTGGACGTGCCTTTTGGCGTTTATGTGAATGAATTATTGTTCGCTTTCATCGGTATAGCGCTTAGCTTTGTAGACCGGGTGCATCAGGTTGTGGACGGAGAAAATATCGTCCAGCTCGGCTTCGGTCAGCAGGCCGCGCTCCAGCACGACCTCGCGCACGCTCTTGCCGGTTTCCGCACAAATCTTGCCGACGATGTCGCCGTTGTGGTGGCCAATGAACGGGTTCAGGTAGGTCACGATGCCGATGGAGTTGTACACGTAGCTCTCACACACTTCTTTATTCGCGGTGATGCCGTTGATGCATTTCTCCAGCAGGTTGTAACAGGCGTTGGTCAGGATGTGGATGGACTCGAACATCGCCTGGCCAATCACCGGCTCCATCACGTTCAGCTGCAGCTGACCGGCTTCGGAAGCCATGGTCACCGTGGTGTCGTTGCCGATCACTTTGAAGCAGACCTGGTTCACCACTTCCGGTACAACCGGGTTCACTTTGGCCGGCATAATAGATGAACCTGCCTGCAGTTCTGGCAGGTTGATTTCGTTCAGGCCAGCACGCGGGCCGGAAGAGAGCAGGCGCAGGTCGTTACAGATTTTGGACATTTTCACGGCCAGGCGCTTCAGGGAGCTGTGTACCATGACGTACGCGCCGCAGTCGGAGGTCGCTTCAATCAGGTCTTCTGCCGGGACACACGCCAGGCCGCTGACTTCGGCCAGTTTCTGTACTGCCAGCTGCTGGTAACCATCCGGGGTGTTGAGGCGGGTACCGATAGCGGTCGCGCCGAGGTTCACTTCCAGCAACAGTTCCGCAGTGCGCAGCAGGTTTTTGGTTTCTTCGGTGAGCAGCACGTTGAACGCATGGAACTCCTGACCCAAGCTCATCGGCACTGCATCCTGCAGCTGGGTACGGCCCATTTTCAGGATCTCGGCGAACTCAACCGCTTTACGCTGGAAGCCTTCACCCAGTTGATTGATCGCGTCGATCAGTTTGATTATCGAGGTGTAAACCGCGATACGGAAGCCGGTTGGGTAGGCGTCGTTGGTGGACTGGCATTTGTTGACGTGGTCGTTCGGGTTCAGGAACTGGTATTCACCTTTTTGGTGGCCCATCAGTTCCAGACCGATGTTGGCGAGCACTTCGTTGGTGTTCATGTTCACCGAAGTACCGGCGCCGCCCTGATAGACGTCTACCGGGAACTGATCCATGCATTTGCCGTTGTTCAGAACTTCATCACAGGCCTGAATGATGGTGTTCGCGATGTTTTTAGGAATGGTTTGCAGTTCCTTGTTCGCCATTGCCGCCGCTTTTTTCACCATCACCATACCGCGTACAAATTCCGGTATGTCGCTAATTTTACTGTTGCTAATGTAGAAGTTTTCAATCGCACGCAGAGTATGAACACCATAGTAGGCATCCGCCGGCACTTCCCTGGTACCCAACAAATCTTCTTCGATACGAATGTTATTTAACATGTGAACCTTCTTAGTAAAGCTGCAGATAAATGCACTGTTTTATTCACACACACGAAATGTGGTTGTGAGCTTAATAGGCCGACGATTATGTCCATATTCGGCCGCGTTTTCGTGATGATATGCTGATGATAGCGAAAAGCAGTAACCTGGATCACTTATTAAAAGCCGTATTGCATAACAATTATTAATATGTGATATAAGTCAATAGTTGAAAATTTCCAGAAAAAATTCCCTGAATAAGCATTGATCTTTGTCTATGTCGTCGCCATTTCACCTCTACGCATAATTGCCAACCCATTTTTCGCGAGGCCACTTCCGGGCTCGCCCGATTACAGGAGCGTATGGTGCGCTGGATCCCGTTTATCGCCATTTTCCTCTATGTTTACATCGAGATTTCGCTGTTCATACAGGTGGCACACGTTATGGGGGTCTTTATGACCCTGATTCTGGTTATTTTCACTTCGGTGATTGGCCTGTCGCTGGTGCGTAACCAGGGCTTTAAAAACCTGATGCTGATGCAGCAGAAAATGGCCACGGGTGAGAGCCCGGCTGCAGAGATGATTAAAAGCGTCTCGCTGATTATTGCCGGTATCCTCTTGCTGTTACCGGGCTTCTTTACGGACTTCCTCGGCCTGCTGCTGCTGCTGCCGCCGGTACAAAAACATTTAACGCTGAAGCTGATGCCGCATCTGCGTTTTTCCCGTATGCCGGGCGGCGGTTTCAGCGCCGGCAGTCAGAGCGGGAATACCTTTGACGGCGAGTATCAGCGCCAGGATGAAACGCCAAAGCGTCTCGATGATAAGGAGCGCGACGAGCGTTAAATTTTAGTTTTTTTTTGCTTTCCCCCCTTGAAGGGGGGATGGCCCATCCCCATTAATCAGGTCACCAGCCGATAACCCGTATGGGACGGCGTTACCTAACTATCTGATACTGACTTTCTCAAAGGAGAGCTATCAATGAGCATTCGTCCATTACATGATCGTGTCATCGTCAAGCGTAAAGAAGTTGAGTCCAAATCTGCGGGCGGCATCGTTCTGACGGGCTCCGCAGCGGGCAAATCAACGCGTGGCGAGATCATCGCTGTCGGTAAAGGCCGCATCCTGGAAAACGGTAGCGTTCAGCCGCTGGACGTGAAAGTGGGTGACATCGTTATTTTCAACGATGGCTACGGCGTGAAGTCCGAGAAAATCGACAACGAAGAAGTGCTGATCATGTCCGAAAGCGACATCCTGGCAATTGTTGAAGCGTAATTTGACGCACGAACCTGAACGAATTTGAGGAATAGAAGAAATGGCAGCTAAAGACGTAAAATTCGGTAACGACGCTCGTGTAAAAATGCTGCGCGGCGTTAACGTACTGGCAGATGCAGTGAAAGTTACCCTCGGTCCTAAAGGCCGTAATGTGGTTCTGGATAAATCTTTCGGTGCACCGACCATCACCAAAGATGGCGTTTCCGTAGCGCGTGAAATCGAGCTGGAAGACAAGTTCGAAAACATGGGCGCGCAGATGGTGAAAGAAGTTGCCTCTAAAGCGAACGACGCTGCAGGCGACGGCACCACCACCGCAACCGTACTGGCTCAGGCTATCATCACCGAAGGCCTGAAAGCTGTTGCTGCCGGTATGAACCCAATGGATCTGAAACGCGGCATCGATAAAGCCGTTGTTGCGGCTGTTGAAGAGCTGAAAGCGCTGTCCGTACCGTGCTCCGACTCTAAAGCGATTGCTCAGGTGGGGACTATCTCCGCGAACTCCGACGAAACCGTAGGTAAACTGATCGCAGAAGCGATGGACAAAGTCGGTAAAGAAGGCGTGATCACCGTTGAAGACGGTACCGGCCTGGAAGACGAACTGGACGTGGTTGAAGGTATGCAGTTCGACCGTGGCTACCTGTCCCCATACTTCATCAACAAGCCGGAAACCGGTGCCGTTGAGCTGGAAAGCCCGTTCATCCTGCTGGCTGACAAAAAAATCTCTAACATCCGTGAAATGCTGCCGGTGCTGGAAGCCGTTGCGAAAGCAGGCAAACCGCTGGTTATCATCGCAGAAGACGTTGAAGGCGAAGCGCTCGCTACCCTGGTGGTTAACACCATGCGCGGCATCGTGAAAGTGGCTGCGGTTAAAGCACCTGGCTTCGGCGACCGTCGTAAAGCTATGCTGCAGGACATCGCGACCCTGACCGGCGGTACCGTTATCTCTGAAGAGATCGGTATGGAGCTGGAAAAAGCGACCCTGGAAGACCTCGGCCAGGCTAAACGCGTTGTGATCAACAAAGACACCACCACCATCATCGATGGCGTGGGTGAAGAAGCGGCTATTCAGGGGCGCGTTGGTCAGATCCGTAAGCAGATCGAAGAAGCGACTTCTGACTACGATCGTGAAAAACTGCAGGAGCGCGTAGCGAAACTGGCAGGCGGCGTAGCGGTAATCAAAGTCGGTGCTGCTACCGAAGTTGAAATGAAAGAGAAAAAAGCACGCGTCGACGATGCCCTGCACGCGACCCGTGCTGCGGTTGAAGAAGGTGTGGTTGCCGGTGGCGGCGTAGCGCTGGTTCGCGTTGCAGCAAAACTGGCAAACCTGACCGCTCAGAACGAAGACCAGAACGTGGGTATCAAAGTTGCGCTGCGCGCGATGGAAGCGCCTCTGCGTCAGATCGTTTCTAACGCCGGTGAAGAGCCATCCGTTGTGACCAATGCGGTGAAAGCGGGCGAAGGTAACTACGGTTACAACGCGGCTACCGAAGAATACGGCAACATGATCGACTTCGGTATCCTGGACCCAACCAAAGTCACTCGCTCTGCTCTGCAGTACGCGGCTTCCGTTGCGGGCCTGATGATCACGACCGAGTGCATGGTAACCGACCTGCCTAAAGGCGATGCTCCTGACTTAGGCGCTGCTGGTGGTATGGGCGGCATGGGTGGCATGGGCGGCATGATGTAATTCGTCTAAGCACCTTGTGTTAAAGAAACCCTCAGTCAGAAATGTCTGAGGGTTTTTTCTTTTGTTCACAGTCTGGTATAAGGTCTTACCGGGCGATAACGGCTCAATACCTTGATTACGGGGAATAACATGCGCATGAAAGTCTCATCAGGAGTGGTTGTGGCAGCGCTGCTGCTGGCAGGATGTAGCACGGGCAATCAGCTGAGTTCCAGCGGCCAGAGCGTTCGTTTTGTGGAAGACAAACCGGGTAGCGAATGCCGCCTGTTAGGCACCGCCACCGGTGAGCAGAGCAACTGGCTGTCCGGCCAGCACGGTGATGAAGGTGGTTCAATGCGCGGCGCGGCAAATGCATTGCGTAACAATGCGGCCGAGATGGGCGGTAACGTCCTGTACGGCGTGAGCAGCCCAAGCCAGACCCTGCTTTCAAGCTTTGCGCCGACCGCCAGCGTTATGACCGGCCAGGTTTATAAGTGCCCGAACTGATAAATGAGTATTACCCTCACCCTGCAGAAGAAGGCAACATTAAACGGTTCCCTCTCCTGGGGGAGGGGGTTAGGGTGAGGGCGGCTACGCTCTCACTTCTGCCGCAGCTGCAAATCCAGCGGCGTCTTACTGGGTTCACCGCCTATCTCTCTTGCCAGTTTAGGCACCATATAGCCTGAAACCAGCGTCAGCAGCTCACGCATAATGGCCCGGGCTTCTTCGTCTTCCACCATAAAGTGCGCCGCGCCCTGCACTCTGTCGAGCACGTGCAAATAGTACGGCATGACGCCTGCATCAAATAATGCATTACTCAGGTCAGCCAGCGTCTGTGCGCTATCGTTCACACCACGCAGCAGCACGCTTTGGTTCAGCAGCGTGACGCCCGCCTGGCGCAGCTTCGCCATCGCTGAACGGAAATCGTCACCAATCTCCTGGGCGTGGTTAATGTGGTTTACCAGCAGCACCTGAAGCGATGAGCGGGCGATTCTTGCCGCCAGCACGTCGGTAATGCGGGCAGGAATGACGATCGGCAGGCGGCTATGGATACGCAGCCGCTTGATGTGAGGAATGCCTTCCAGCTCGCTGATAAGCCAGTCCAGCTCGTTGTCTTTCGCCATGAGCGGGTCGCCGCCGGAGAAGATGATTTCGTCCAGCTCCGGGTGCTCGCTGATGTAGTTGAGCGCGGTCTGCCAGTTGCGTTTGTTCCCCTGGTTGTCTGCATACGGAAAGTGGCGGCGGAAGCAGTAGCGACAGTTCACGGCACAGCCGCCTTTCACCAGTAGCAGAGCACGGTTACGGTACTTGTGTAACAGACCCGGTACCACGCTATGCTGCTCTTCCAGAGGGTCGGTAGTGAAGCCTGGAGCGGCAACAAACTCCTGCTTCGCGGTCAAAATCTGGCGCAGCAGCGGGTCGTTAGGGTTGCCTTTTTCCATACGCGCAACAAAAGCGCGGGGGACCCGCAGCGCAAAAAGTCGCCTTGCTTCACGTCCTGCAAGCAATTCTTCATCAGCGGCTACATTTAAAATGTGCAGCAGTTCATCAGGATCGGTTATAACATCGGCAAGTTGCGTTAACCAATCTTCTCTGTGAGGGGGATTTAGGGTTACAATGTGTGCCATTTTTTTGGCTAAGCTACCAGTTAACAAATTCAGAGGGCCTTATGGCGACTTATTCTAGCAACGATTTCCGTGCCGGTCTTAAAATCATGATGGATGGCGAACCGTACGCGGTTGAAGCCAGCGAGTTCGTAAAACCGGGCAAAGGCCAGGCATTCGCGCGCGTTAAGCTGCGTCGTCTGCTGACCGGTACCCGCGTAGAGAAAACCTTCAAGTCTACCGACTCTGCAGAAGGCGCTGACGTTGTCGATATGAACCTGACTTACCTGTACAACGACGGTGAGTTCTACCACTTCATGAACAACCAGACCTTCGAGCAGCTGGCTGCGGACGAAAAAGCCGTTGGCGAAAACGCTAAATGGCTGCTGGACCAGGCTGAGTGCATCGTGACCCTGTGGAACGGCCAGCCCATTTCCGTGACGCCACCAAACTTCGTTGAGCTGGAAATCATTGAAACCGATCCTGGCCTGAAAGGCGATACCGCCGGTACCGGCGGCAAACCTGCCACCCTGAGCACCGGCGCTGTGGTTAAAGTTCCGTTGTTCGTACAGATCGGCGAAGTCATCAAAGTTGACACCCGTTCTGGTGAATACGTTTCTCGCGTGAAGTAATTCGCGAAGGTTCGCGGCGCGGCGCCAGACGCCTGCGCCGCCGCTTTAATAAGGCAGGGAAGATGAACCGTTTACTGAAACAAATTCTCTTTATCTCGCTGCTGGCCGCTGCGCTGTCTGGCTGCCATACGACGCGTGGCTTTGGTGAAGACCTGCAGCATCTCGGCGGCGCTATCGAGCGCGCGGCCAATAAATAATTTCCTCTGTTCCGAAAACGCTCCACTTTTCCTTCATCGCGCCGTTTTTTGTCTATGCTTAACGAGCTATACACAAACAACATTGCTAAAAGGAAAAGCTCATGATTAAGAAAACCCTTGCTGCGTTTTTCTCTCTCGTCGTTCTTTCATCCTTGTTGACCGCCTGCAACACCACGCGCGGTGTAGGTGAGGATATCCAGAGCGGCGGCCATGCTATTTCTGGTGCGGCAACAAAAGCTCAGCAATAACGATTTGCGGTACGGTAATATAACCGTGCCGCTATTCTAAAACAGCCTCAGGGATATTCAAAAATAGCGCCAGTCTATTATCCGCGCCCAGCTTTAAACGAATGTTTCGCTTATACGTATAAACCGTTTTTACGCTTATATCCATTACCCGAGCGATATATTCATTATTCGCCTCTTCCTTCCACAGTTTTAATATTCGCTCTTCGCGTAAAGTCAGTAGCGGAGTAATATGGCGCTTCACTTCGCGAAATGGCGGTCGGGCTGCAATAGTCTGCTGAATTATCGTGGTTAATGCAGGTAGTGATAGCGACTTATCGCAAATGTCGTTGCTGCCCTGAGTGGCACAATATTCGGCAATCATCGGGTGCTGCCCGCTTTGTAGCAGCAGTAAACGCGTCGTGTCGCCACAGGCTGAATAGATAGTCGAAAGTTGTTGGATATTATGCAATGCGGTTGAGAAACTATTGAAGTCGGCAATCACCATATTAGGTTGCCATTTTATAATTTTTTCCCGGGCGAGAAGTAAATTGTCTGTCTCTGAAATACTCACTGCCGTAGCCAGATTATTTTTCTGATTGAGCAAGTGCGTCAGTCCCTGACGGCTGAAGTAACACCTATCAACCAATAATATTTTATACATTTTCACGTTTCACGTTAATCATTACTGCGGCGTTTGCAGGCTGGCAAACCACGTTTTATCATATGAATAAATGTGGCAAAATGAATCACGGAAATGCGCTCGAATTCGCTGTCAATTCCAGGCTTAGCAAGGCCTGTGGGATGAAACGATTATTTCACTCAGCGGCATTTGCGAACAGATTTCCATGGTGTCTGCCGGGTGCTAAAATGCTTTTCTCACCTAAGCCTTACGGGACGACCCGCAAGCGCATCTCTCAACGGGGACGGCCCCATTTTTCACTGGAGCTGTTATGGCCTGGATTGTTCTGTTTATTGCCGGATTACTGGAAGTGGTTTGGGCGGTAGGACTTAAGTATACCCACGGTTTTAGTCGCCTGTGGCCAAGCGTTATCACGATTATTGCCATGGTTGTCAGTATGGCATTGCTCTCCTGGGCAATGAAAACCCTGCCGACCGGTACGGCCTACGCTGTGTGGACGGGAATTGGCGCCGTTGGCGCCGCAATTATCGGTATTTTACTGCTAGGAGAGTCGGCTAACCCGATGCGTCTGGCTAGCCTGGCTCTGATTGTGGTTGGGATTATCGGCCTGAAACTTTCCACGCACTAACTGCCTGGTTGTTTCACCCAAATCAATTTATCCACGGCAAAGCCCTGGCGTGTGGCGGTTGCCAGCAGCTGTTGCCTGAGGTCGTTGCTGATGGTTGGTGTGCGGGAAAGGATCCACAGGTAGTTGAGATCCGGCCCGCACACCAGCGCATGGCGATAGTCTGTATCCAGCGCAATGACGTTATAGCCGCCGTAGAATGGGCCAAAGAACGAAACTTTCAGCGCGGCTACGCTCGGATCTCCGGTAAAGTAAGCCTTCCCTTCAACCTGCTGCCACATCTGTCTGTCCGGGTTAAAACCTCGATTTATCACGCGTAGCCCGCCGTCATCCATAAAGCTGTAGGTGGCCGTCACCTGATTCAGACCGCTTTCAAAACTATGATCCAGTCGGGCGATTTCATACCAGGTGCCGATAAAGCGTTTAGCATCGAAGTTTTTGACCACCGTGACGCTGGGAGGCGGGGTTGGGGCGCTACAGGAGACAACGAATAATGCAACCGCAAGCGCGGTGACAGCGGGCCAAATGCGCATAGCAGATTCCTTGCAGGGGTTTTAGCTAAGTGTAGATGGCGGCTGGCAAAAAAGTGTGAGCGGAGCCGGAAATAATAGGGCCTGTGATTAAACAGGCCACAGCGGGTTATTGCAGCGCTTCGAGAATGGTATAAGCGGCTTTTACTCGTTCGGGGTTCGGGTAGCTTTTATTCGCCAGCATGACGATGCCCAATTGTTTTTCCGGAATAAAGGCTACATAGCTGCCGAAGCCGCCGGTTGAACCGGTTTTATGTACCCATGAGGCTGTCACCGCGGGAACCGGTGGCTCAATCGCTGTTGCCGGGTGCGGCGCAAGAGCGACCTTGTTGTCGCTGCCGTCAATCACGGTTTTGCCTTTCACCGGCCAGTTTAGCATCTCCCAGCCAAGCCCCTGATACATACTGCCCACACGCCAGTAGCGGGATTGCGCGAGCTGAATGCCCTGCTGCAGGATTTTATCCTCGAGGCGGTCGGGTGCCATATTGGCCTGTACCCAGTGCGCCATATCCTCGATGCTGGATTTCACCCCGTAGGCTTCCGCATCCAGCATACCCGGTGAGACGCGTACGGCCTTGCCGTCGCGATAGCCCCAGGCATAGTGGCTATCTTCAGTAGCTGGAACGTTAATCCAGGTGTGCGTAAGGTTTAGCGGCTCAAAGACGCGTTTTGACATTGCCTGCTCGAAGCTCATGCCGGAGGGTTTCACCATCAGCGCGCCAAACAGCCCGATACTGGCGTTGGCGTACAGACGCTGCGTGCCCGGTGCCCATTGTGGCTGCCAGGTTTGGTAGAACTTAAGCAGAGCGTCGTTATTGGTCACTTCATCCGGCACCTGCAGCGGCAGGCCACCGGCGGTATAGGTGGCAAGCTGCAGCAGGGTGATCCCTTTCCACTGGTTCCCGTTCAATTCAGGCCAGTATTTTTGCGCCGGATCGCTAAGGCTAATTTCACCGCGAGCCAGAGCATCGCCGCCCAGCACGCCGGTAAACGTTTTGCTAACCGAACCGAGTTCAAACAGCGTTTTCTTATCTACCGGCACGTTACGCTGAACGTCGGCTTCGCCCCAGGTGAAATACAGCGGGTAGCCTTTATAGATAACCGCCACCGCCATACCGGGGATCGCTTGCTCTTTTATCAGCGGCGCAACGGTGCGGTTCACAATCTTTTCAATCTGCTGCGCGGTAAGATCTTTCTGCGCAGCAAAACTGGTGCATGAGGCGGCGAGCAGCAACGTCAGGCATAGGGATTTTTTCATAGGGGATAACCTTCCTTAGAGAGAGATGATAGCAGTCCGGGCCCGTCAGACGAGGCAAGTTTGTTGGATTTGACTGTGGATGACAAACGATTAAATTTGGCATTAGATTTAAGATTTTCTAACAGGTGATGCCATGACCCGCAGCTATATCCCGCTCAACTCCCTGCGTGCTTTTGAGGCCGCCGCCAGGCACCTTAGCTTTACGCATGCCGCTATTGAACTGAATGTCACGCATTCCGCCATCAGCCAGCAGGTAAAAGCGCTGGAAGAACATCTGCACTGTCAGCTATTTGTTCGCGTTTCCCGCGGCCTGATGCTCACCACGGAAGGTGAAAACCTGTTACCTGTACTAAATGATTCGTTTGACCGTATTGCGGGCATGCTTGACCGTTTTTCGGGGATGCAGGCGAGAGAAAAACTTAAGCTTGGCGTTGTAGGAACGTTTGCCACCGGTTTTCTGCTGCCAAGACTGGCGCATTTTCAGCGGTGTTATCCGCACATCGACCTGCAGCTTTCAACCCACAATAATCGGGTTGATCCGGCGGCAGAAGGGCTGGATTACACCGTGCGATTTGGCAGCGGGGCCTGGCACGGTACCGAGGCTACCTTTTTGTGTGATGCGCCGCTTACTCCACTTTGTTCACCTGCGCTGGCGGCTGAACTGCAAAATCCTGCTGACATATTGAAGTTTACTTTGCTGCGCTCTTACCGGCGTGACGAGTGGTCTGCATGGTTACAGGCCGCGGAGGGGCCAACGCCTTCGCCGACGCATCTGGTGATGGTGTTTGATTCCTCCATAACGATGCTGGAAGCTGCGCAGGCAGGCGTGGGGGTTGCAATTGCTCCGGTGAATATGTTTACCCACTTGTTGAACAGCGAGCGGATTGTGCGCCCCTTTGACGCTGAAATCACCCTGGGGAGCTATTGGTTAACGCGGCTGCAATCTCGTCCGGAAACACCTGCGATGCTGGATTTCTCCGCATGGATCACCGGGCAATGTAGAAACTAAAAAGGCCTGCACAGAGGCAGGCCTTATTGCACGCTAAGAAGCGGTTAAAGCGTCAGTAAACCAATAATTGTCACCACGGTCAGAATGGCGGCAAGCCCGTAAAATACCCATTTCCCGGCCGGGACATGGATTTTCAGGTCATGCATCGCATGGTGAATACGGTGCAGGCCACACCATAATGGCAGCACAATCATCAGCAGCAGGAACAGGCGGCCAACCCAGCTGTGGGCGAAGGCATAGACACGGTCAAAGCTCAGGGCGTCGCCCGGGAACAGGCCAAGCGGCAGCATGATGCCGACCAGCAGCACGATGACCGGTGCGAAAATCGCACCCCACATGCCGCCTGCGCCAAACAGGCCCCAGAATACCGGCTCGTCGGAGCGTTTTGGATTTTGATTGATCACGGCAGCCTCCTTACCAGAACAGTGCTATAAGCAGCACGACGACAGTCACCAAAGCAGTGACGACCCACAGTCCTTTGATGACCGGCTCAGGTCCCATTTTTTCGCCCTTCACGATGATGTTAGCGGCCTTCGGCGCCAGCTCAAACCACGTTTTGGTATGCAGCACGGCGGCCGCCAGGGTGATGAGGTTGAGGATAATCACAATCGGGTTTTGCAGAAAACCGACGAAGCCTGCCCAGCCTTCCACGCCGTGTTTCAGCGAAAAAAGTCCGTAAATCAGCACAATGCTGAACCAGACGGTGGGTACCGAAGTGCCTTCACGCAGCATATAAAAACGGTAGAAGCCCAATTGCCGCCACCAGGTTGGCGCCATGGGGCGGACATAAGGCTTACGTTTCGTAGTCATGGTGCACTCCTTAGCGTGGTTTCAGGGTAGCAATCAAAAAGTCTTTCGAACTTTCGACTTTGCCCTGCTGGATGGCTGCAGCCGGATCGACGTGTTTCGGACAGACTTCGGAGCAGAAGCCGACAAAGGTGCAGCTCCACACGCCATTCTGCCCGTTAAGCTGCGGCATACGCTGTTTCTTGCCGTGGTCGCGGCTGTCCAGGTTGTAACGATGGGCGAGGGTGATAGCTGCCGGACCGATAAACTCAGGGTTAAGGCCAAACTGCGGGCAGGCGGCGTAGCACAGCCCGCAGTTGATGCAGCCGGAGAACTGATGGTATTTCGCCATCTGTGCGGGCGTCTGCGTGTTCGGCCCCTGGTCCGGCGTGCGCGAGTTGCCGATAATATAAGGCTTAATCGACTCCAGGCTTTCGATAAAGTGAGTCATGTCGACCACTAAATCGCGCTCAATCGGGAAGTTAGCCAGCGCTTCAACCTTGATGCCGTTGGTGTATTCGCGCAGGAAGGTTTTACAGGCCAGTTTCGGCACTTTGTTGACCATCATGCCGCAGGAGCCACAAATCGCCATACGGCACGACCAGCGGTAGCTGAGGTCTGGCGCAAGGTTATCTTTGATGTAACCCAGCCCGTCCAACAGCGACGTTTGTTCGTCAAAAGGCACCTCGTAGATTGCGCTATGCGGCTTGCTGTCCGTCTCCGGGTTGTAGCGCACAATCTCAATCTTCAGGGTTTGCATCTCAGCCATTTGCCTTCTCCTTTTTCTCAGCGTCTTCCGCTTCTGCGCCGTACACGCGTTTTGCCGGAGGCAGCGTGGTGATCTTCACATCGCTGTACTCAAGACGGGTTGTACCGTCGGCATCGCGGAAGGCCAGCGTATGCTTAAGGAAGTTGACGTCATCACGCTCGGTACAGCCTTCATCCAGACGCTGGTGAGCGCCGCGTGACTCTTTACGCGCGATGGCTGAGTGCGCCATACATTCGGCAACGTTCAGGCCGTGGCCCAGTTCGATGGTGTACAGCAGGTCGGTATTGAAAACGCTGGAGGTGTCGGTAATGCGCACGCGCTTGAAGCGTTCCTGCAGCTCTGCCAGCTTGTCGACGGTCTTTTGCATCAACTCCGGCGTGCGGTAAATCCCGCAGCCTTCTTCCATAGAAAGCCCCATCTCGTCGCGGATTTTCGACCAGTTTTCGTTGCCCTCCTGGTTGACCAGCTGCTTCAGTCGACCTTCAACATCGGCAGCCTGAGCGCTCAGCGCAGCGTCGTTTGCCGGCTGTGCCTGAGCGGCGCGCGCCATCGCCTGCTCGCCCGCGAGACGGCCGAACACCACAAGTTCCGCCAGCGAGTTAGAGCCAAGACGGTTGGCCCCGTGCAGGCCCACGGAAGAACATTCACCTACTGCGTAAAGCCCTTTGATGCGGGTTTCGCATTTAGTGTCGGTTTCAATCCCGCCCATGGTGTAGTGCGCGGTCGGGCGGACTGGAATAGGCTCTTTGATTGGGTCGACGCCGACATAGGCTTTTGCCAGTTCGCAGATAAACGGCAGGCGCTCAAGCAGCTTTTTCTCGCCCAGGTGGCGCAGGTCGAGGTAAACCACGTCACCGCGCGGGGTTGATATGGTGTTGCCTTTGCGCCACTCATGCCAGAAGGCCTGAGACACTTTATCGCGCGGGCCGAGCTCCATGTATTTGTTCTTCGGCTCGCCGAGCGGGGTTTCCGGCCCCATGCCGTAATCCTGCAGGTAGCGATAACCGTTTTTGTTTACCAGAATGCCGCCTTCGCCGCGGCAGCCTTCGGTCATCAGGATGCCGGAGCCCGGCAGCCCGGTTGGGTGATATTGCACAAACTCCATATCGCGAAGCGGTACGCCGTGGCTCAGCGCCATGCCCATGCCGTCCCCGGTGACGATGCCGCCGTTGGTGTTGTAGCGATAAACACGTCCGGCACCGCCGGTGGCCATCACTACCGCGTTGGCGCGGATCTGCACCAGCTCGCCTTCCATCATGTTCATCGCGACCACGCCGCGCGCCTGGCCGTCATCGACCAGAATGTCGAGGACGAAGTGTTCGTCGAAGCGTTGAATTTGCGGGAACTGAAGGGAGGTCTGGAACAGCGTGTGGAGCATATGGAAGCCGGTTTTATCGGCGGCGAACCAGGTACGTTCGATCTTCATGCCGCCGAAGCGCCTGACGTTGACGCTGCCGTCCGGGCGGCGGCTCCACGGGCAGCCCCACTGCTCAAGCTGGGTCATTTCGGTTGGGCAATGGTGGACAAAGTAGTCGACCACATCCTGCTCACACAGCCAGTCGCCCCCGGCAACGGTGTCGTGAAAATGGTAGTCGAAGCTGTCGTGATCCTGCGCGACGGCAGCGGAACCCCCTTCGGCGGCAACCGTGTGGCTGCGCATTGGGTAGACTTTGGAAATCAGAGCGATTTTTGCCTGTGGATTAGCCTGGGCTGCCGCAATGGCTGCTCGTAGGCCTGCTCCGCCGGCGCCTATAATGGCGAGATCGGCTTGAAAGGTTTGCACGACATTCCTCCAGATTGTAGTAATTCGCAAAGCTATACGACCAAAGGGTATTCACCGTCAGAAAGGCGGTGGCTGCGAAAGGTGTATCCCTGCTCCTTTTTAGGTAGATGAAGTATAACCGGAGGGATTTTAGGGAAATTTGATTTGCTCGATTTTTTTGCCGATCTGTGTGCTGATTAATTACTTCTGTTAATGAATTGCGTCACAAAATTAATTTTTGAAATGGTGTAATGCGAAGAAAAAAACGGCGGCTGGGGCACGAGAAAAAGTTTGCTTAGGCCCTGCCAGTAAGCGCCGAAACTAAAATTCTCTGCGCAAAATTTGTCTCCTTTCTGTGATGCGGGTAGACTTCTCGGCCTTGCATAAATACGGAGACTTTCTCATGAGCGAAACGGCCACCTGGCAGCCGAGCGCATCCATCCCCAACCTGCTAAAACGCGCCGCCATTATGGCGGAGATTCGGCGCTTCTTCGCCGACCGCGGCGTTCTGGAGGTGGAAACACCCTGCATGAGCCAGGCGACGGTAACCGACATCCATCTGGTGCCGTTTGAAACCCGTTTCGTCGGTCCAGGCCACTCTCAGGGCATGAATCTGTACCTGATGACCAGCCCGGAATATCACATGAAGCGCCTGCTGGCGGCGGGCTGTGGCCCGGTGTTCCAGCTGTGTCGCAGTTTCCGTAATGAAGAGATGGGGCGTCATCACAACCCGGAATTCACCATGCTCGAGTGGTACCGTCCGCACTACGACATGTACCGCCTGATGAATGAGGTGGATGACCTGCTGCAGCAGGTACTGGAGTGCGGTGCCGCAGAAAGCCTCTCTTATCAGCAGGCATTCCAGCGTCACCTGGACATTGACCCGCTGTCTGCCGACAAAACCCAGCTGCGTGAAGCGGCGGCGAAGCTTGACCTGAGCAACATCGCCGACAAAGAAGAAGACCGGGATACGCTGCTGCAGCTTCTGTTCGCCATGGGCGTAGAGCCGCAGATTGGTAAAGACAAGCCGACTTTCGTTTATCACTTCCCGGCAAGCCAGGCGTCTCTGGCGCAGATCAGCACCGAAGATCACCGCGTGGCGGAGCGCTTTGAGGTGTACTTTAAAGGGATTGAGCTGGCGAACGGCTTCCACGAACTGACCGACGCGCGCGAACAGCAGCAGCGTTTTGAGCAGGATAACCGCAAGCGTGCAGCACGAGGCCTGCCGCAGCAGCCGGTAGATGTGAACCTGTTGGCGGCGCTGGAAGCGGGTATGCCGGACAGCTCCGGCGTGGCGCTGGGCGTTGACCGCCTGATCATGTTGGCGCTGGGGGCGGAAAGCCTCTCCGAGGTTTTAGCCTTTCCCGTCGATCGCGCTTAACGCTCGAAGGAGAGTGGCCCCACATTTGGGGCCATTTTTTTAGCCCATGCTTACATAGCCCACCGCAGGTTATTTCTGCGTGTTCATTTGATAAACTGCGCGCCATGCTAACGATAAAACGAATTACCGACCGCCGCTCCCCGTATTTTGAATGCGTGGACGAGCTGTATGAAAGCGCCTTTCCCCGGCATGAAAAACGCCAGCCCGACGCAAAAGTCAGCGCACTTGCCAACCCAAACTACAGCCTGCAGGCGTGGTTTGACGGCGAGCAGTTTGTCGGCATGATTGGCGCATGGGGCTTCGGCGATTACGCCTATATCGAACATCTTGCCGTCAATGGCCAACTGCGCGCACAGGGCTATGGCAAACGCATGCTGAGCCAGTTTTTACAGCTTTACCCGCAAACCATTCTCGAAATCGATCCGCTGACCACCGAGATCGCCCATAAGCGGCTGCGCTTTTACCAAAGCCTCGGGTTTAGCGAAAACGCGTACTTGCATTTCCACCCGACCTACCATGCGGACATTCCCGACCATCAGCTGATCGTGCTGAGCTATCCGCAGCCCATCGACGCGGCGCGGTATCAGCGATTTTTTGACGATCTCAGCCGCGTCGTGATGGAGCGCAGCGTTTAAACCACCCTTCGTTTAACGTGCTCGCCGGCCAATCACCGCCGGGCACTGACGTATTTTTTGACCAGGACTTGATTGATGGATATCACCACGCTTTTTCTTTATGTCATCGCCGTTAGCGCGGTCATGGTGACGCCCGGCCCGTCGATGCTTTTGGCGCTCAATAACGGGGCGACTTACGGGATGCGCATTGCGGGCTACGGCTTTCTCGGTGCGGTACTTGCCGACCTGTTGCTGATTGGTGCCGTAGGCTGTGGACTGGGCGCGTTGTTGCAGGCTTCCGAGCAGCTGTTTGCGGTGGTGAAGTGGGGCGGTGCGCTTTATCTGGTGTATCTGGCTTACGTGCTGTGGCGCGCCCCTGCTAAGGCTCTAAGCGTGAGCGCGTCGGCGGCGGTAGCAACGGGCAAGACGGCGTTTTTACGTTCGCTGATGGTCGGTTTATCCAACCCGAAAGGGCTGCTGTTTTTCTCGGCCTTTTTACCACAGTTCATCCGCCCGCAGGAGCCGGTGGCGATGCAGTACATGATTCTGGCGCTGGTCAGCGCAATTATCGACTGCATTATGATGACGATTTATGCCTGGGGTGGCCGCCATGCGATGCGTAAGTTTTCCGCTAACGTGATGCGCTGGGTGAACCGCAGCTGTGCGGGAATGCTCGCCGTGCTGGCGGTGGGCGTGGCGCTTTATCGACGCAGTAATTTGACCTGAAAAAGGTCAGAAGATATTGAGCGCTGGCCGCGGAGAATATCGGGCCAGCGCTAGCGTCTTAGCTTTCCTGCGCTTCGGCGAGTTCGCGAAGGTAGGAGAAGATCTGACGGTAGGACTTAGGCGGCTTGTTGGCCGCTTTTTCTTTTTGCGCGTTACGGATAAGCACGCGCAGCTGCTGGCGGTCGGCCTGCGGATAAAGTCTCAGGACTTCGCTCATCGCCTCGTCGCCTTCTTCGACCAGGCGGTCGCGCAGCGCTTCCAGCTTGTGGAACAGCGACACCTGCTGGTTGTGGCGGTTTTTCAGCTTGTCGAGCGCCTGACGGATCGGATCCATATCGCGAGAACGCATCATCTTGCCGATCAGCTGTATCTGGCGGCGACGTCCTTCTTTCTTAATACGCTGCGCCAGTTCAATCGCGGCACGCAAATCGTCGTCGAGCGGGATTTTTTCCAGGGCATTTTTGCCCAGTTCCATCAGCTCAACGCCCAGATGTTTTAGCTCTTCGGCGTCGCGCTTAATCTCACTTTTACTGACCCAGATAATTTCATCATCTTCGTCTTCATTTTCATTATCGGGCACGTCGTCGAGCCAGTCTTCGGGCTGCTTGGTCATATTAGGCTCCTTAAAAAAGTTGACGCGGATATTACCAGCAATGGGGCTGCACTGCGAAATTGTTCTGATCCTGTTAGACTTGAAAGACTCACCTTACATTATGGCAGTAGCAATGAAAGTAAACACGCAAGTAGCACAACAACGTCAGGTTCTGGAGCAGGCGGTTTCACAGGCGCTGGAGCTAGCGAAAGGCAAGTCAGACGGCGCGGAAGTTGCGGTCAGTAAAACCACCGGTATCAGCGTCAGCACCCGCTACGGTGAGGTGGAGAACGTCGAATTCAATAGCGATGGTGCGCTTGGCATCACCGTTTATCATCAAAATCGCAAGGGCAGCGCTTCGTCTACCGACCTTAGCCCGGACGCGATAGCGCGTACCGTACAGGCGGCGTTGGATATCGCGCGCTATACCTCACCGGATCCTTACGCAGGTGTGGCGGACAAAGAGCTGCTGGCCTTCGATGCGCCGGATCTGGATCTCTTCCACCCAACGGAAATTGACCCGGAGCGCGCCATTGAGCTTGCCGCGCGTGCGGAAAACGCGTCGCTGAACGTGGACAAGCGTATTACCAACACCGAAGGCGGCAGCTTTAACAGCCATTACGGCATTAAAGTCTTCGGCAACAGCCACGGCATGCTGCAAAGCTACTGCTCTACTCGTCACTCTCTTTCGAGCTGCGTGATTGCCGAAGAGAACGGCGACATGGAACGCGATTACGCCTATACCATTGGCCGCGCGATGGAAGACCTTAAGTCTCCTGAATGGGTCGGGGCCGACTGCGCGCGCCGCACGTTGTCCCGCCTGTCGCCACGCAAGCTGTCCACCATGAAAGCGCCGGTGATTTTCGCCAATGAAGTGGCGACCGGGCTGTTCGGTCACCTGGTCGGCGCGATTGCGGGCGGTGCGGTGTACCGTAAATCAACTTTCCTGCTGGACTCCCTCGGCAAGCAAATTCTGCCGGAGTGGCTGACCATTGAAGAGCATCCGCACCTGCTGAAAGGCCTGGCTTCAACGCCGTTCGACAGCGAAGGCGTGCGCACCGAACGCCGTGACATCATTAAAGATGGCGTGCTGCAGCAGTGGCTGCTGACCAACTATTCCGCGCGTAAGCTTGGGCTGAAAAGTACCGGCCATGCGGGCGGCATCCACAACTGGCGTATTGCCGGCCAGGGCCTCGGCTTTGAGGAAATGCTGAAACAGATGGGCACCGGTCTGGTGGTGACCGAGCTGATGGGGCAGGGCGTAAGCGGCATTACCGGCGACTATTCTCGCGGTGCGGCAGGCTTCTGGGTTGAGAACGGTGAGATCCAGTATCCGGTGAGTGAAATCACCATCGCCGGTAACCTGAAGGACATGTGGCGCGAGATAGTTACTATTGGCAACGATATAGAAACACGTAGCAACATTCAGTGTGGTTCAGTCTTACTTCCGGAGATGAAGATAGCCGGTCAGTAAAGCAATGTGGCGCGCCCTGCCGCGCCCGTTTCTCATATAAAAAAGATAAAGGTGAGTGAATGCGTAAGCAACTGATTGCAATGTTAGCAGTATCATCCGTTTTGTTGTCCGGCGTCGCTTTTGCGAAAGACGTTGGCGACGACATGGACATTATCGCCAAAAACTACAAAACCGTGCTGAGCACCAAAGATGCCGCCGAGCTGAAAACTTCACTGGGCAACATGCGTGAAGCGGCTCTGGATGCGCAGAAAGGGACGCCGCCAAAGCTGGAAAATGAAGCAGCCGATAGCGCCAACATGAAAGAGTACCGCCACGGGTTTGATATCCTCGTGGGCCAGATTGACGGTGCGCTGAAGCTGGCCAACGAAGGCAAAGTGACAGAAGCCCAGGCAGCTGCCGCTGACTTCAAAACCACGCGCGATACCTACCACAAGAAGTTCCGCTAAGATTTAAAAACGGGCGGGTTATTCCCGCCCGCTCTTGTTACCGCAATGCTCTCACCGCGCGTTCCAGCGCATCAATATCGTTATTGCTCAGCAGGGGCTGAATAGCCTGAAAATGCGCGTCGCTTAGCTGATAAATTTGCAGCTTCAGCAGCCGCTCAATCACTCCGGGTTCGAAACGCAGGGCGATCGGTTTGGCCGGGTTGCCGCCGACGACGCTGTAAGGTGCGACGTCTTTCGTCACCACGCTGCCAGCGGCGATAATCGCGCCTTCGCCAATGGTCACGCCAGGCATAATCATTGCCCTCATGCCTATCCAGCATCCATCGCCAAGCGTCGTGTCGCCTTTGGCGCGGTAGGCGTCTTTGATGGTCTCGATAAAGGGGTAAAGAGAGAACCAGTCGCCTCGGTGCGTGTGGTTGCCGCCCATCAGGATCACCGCCTCGGCGGCGATACAGACGTAATCGCCAATCCACAGCTGGTCAAGTTCGCCAATGGGCTCCCAGGCTCGACTCACCGCATCACCCTGCAGGTAGCGCACCGCGCTTTGCTCAAAACCGCTATCCCAGCAGTCGCTGTAATAACTGTGCTGGCCTTTGATATGAATATTGGGGTTGGTCACCGTTTCGTGCAGGTATTCGACCTGAGACCAGTGTTTTTCAGTCTGTGACATGTTTTTTCTCACAACAATAGTATGCCGACGGAACAACGTTCCGTTTCAATTTGCAGACGGGAATGTGTGAGCGCGCTAAGCGATGCGCGGCTGTTTCAGCAGAGGATTGTTGAGGATTGTGGTGAGTAGCATGACGTTAAAACCTGTATTGAAGACCCGCTAACCTTAACACCGGCGGCGGCAGAGTTCACTTTTTTCCTCCCTCGTTTTTGTGTAGCGCACCCTGGACATCTTCGCCTTCTACCTCGATCACAAAACGGGTAATCCATTATTACTCTAAGGCTAATGATTGGTTCCTGAGCTTAATTGATAGCCAACCCGGCGTGGCGCACACTTTTAACCAGACTAAAGCCAATCAAAATGATTCGCTGAATCAGGAGGTTAATAATGAGTGCTAGCCAAACGCCTGCCCGCGTCTGGAACACACGCCGCACCGAGAAGCAGCGGCGAATGGCGTCCAGCAACGTACAGGGCAAGGTGATCCCGACCGGGGACCTCGTCGGTGTAATGGAAAAGCTGATTGCGCCGGGCGACCGGGTGGTGCTGGAAGGAAACAACCAGAAACAGGCAGATTTTCTCTCCCGCATGCTGGCGGAAGTCAGCCCGCAAAAAGTACACGATCTGCATATGATCATGCCGAGCGTCGGTCGCAGTGAACACCTTGATATTTTCGAAAAAGGCATCGCCCGCAAGCTCGACTTCTCTTTCTCCGGGACCCAAAGCCTGCGCATTTCTCAGCTGCTGGAAGACGGGCAGTTAGAAATTGGCTCGATTCATACCTATATCGAACTCTATGCGCGCTTATACGTCGATCTTGCGCCTAACGTCGCGCTCATCGCCGGGTATAAAGCTGACCGTAAAGGCAACCTGTACACCGGGCCAAGCACCGAAGATACGCCAGCGCTGGTTGAGGCTGCCGCCTTCCACGACGGGATCGTTATCGCTCAGGTTAATGAGCTGGTCGACGATGATTGCGATCTGCCGCGCGTGGACATTCCCGGCTCCTGGATTGACTACGTGGTGGTTGCCGATAAGCCGTTCTTTATCGAACCGCTGTTTACTCGCGACCCGCGCCTGATCAAGCAGGAACATATCCTGATGGCGATGATGGCCATTAAAGGCATTTACGCCGAGCATCAGGTGCAGTCCCTGAACCACGGGATCGGCTTCAACACCGCTGCCATCGAGCTGCTGCTGCCCACCTACGGCGAACGGCTTGGCCTGAAAGGCAAAATCTGCAAGCACTGGACCCTGAACCCACATCCGACGCTGATCCCGGCGATTGAAAGCGGCTGGGTGGAGAGCGTGCATTGCTTCGGCGGCGAGCTGGGGATGGAAGAATACATCCGCGCTCGCCCGGATATCTTCTTTACCGGTGCCGATGGCTCCATGCGCTCTAACCGCGCTATGTGCCAGCTGGCAGGGCAATACGCGGTGGATATGTTTATCGGTTCGACCCTACAGGTTGATGGCCTGGCGAACTCTTCTACCGTAACGCGTGGCCGCCTGTCGGGCTTCGGTGGCGCGCCAAATATGGGCCATGACCCGCACGGTCGTCGCCATGCCACGCCGGCCTGGCTGAACATGATAACTGAACCTGACCCGATGCAGCGCGGCAAAAAGCTGGTGGTGCAGATGGTTGAAACCTTCCAGGCGGGCGTGAAGCCAACCTTCGTAGAAACCCTGGATGCTGTTGAAGTGGCTAAAACCTCCGGTATGCCGCTGGCACCGGTGATGATTTACGGTGACGACGTAACCCACGTGCTGACCGAAGAAGGGATTGCGTACCTCTACCGCGCGGAGAGCCTGGAAGAGCGACGTGCGATGGTGGCAGCGGTGGCTGGTATCACCGACATTGGCCTGGGCGTTGACGCTAAGCGCGTCGCGGCGCTTCGCCAGAGCGGCAAAGTGGCTTACCCGGAAGACATGGGGATCCGCCGCAGCGATGCGACTCGTTCCCTGCTGGCGGCAAGTAGCGTGGCCGATCTGGTCGAATGGTCCGGCGGTCTCTACAACCCGCCGGCGAAATTCCGGAGCTGGTAATGAAATTACATCCACAGAAAGGCGTTGAGGCAGGGGCGGGCTGGCTGGCAAGGGCGGCAACCCAAAGCCTGATTGAAGAAGCCCGTCTGAGCCCAAAACCCGGTCTGGTGGACAGCCGGGGGAATGGCGCCCATCACGATCTCAGCCTGGCGCTGATGGAGCGATCGGCCCACAGCCTGACCCCGACATTTCATGATCTGGCATTACAAAGCTGGGAACGTCCGGCAGACGTCGCGCTGCGCCAGCTGGTAGGGCGCCTGGGGCGCGAAGGGGAGCAGCAGATGATGGCGGCGACCTGCGGGGTGAACACCCACCGGGGCGCAATCTGGGCGCTTGGGCTGCTGGTTTCCGCCGCCGCTATGCACGGCATGACGGGCAGCAGCGAGGAGGTTACCGCTACGGCAGCACGGCTTGCTGCGCTCCCGGATGAGGCGGCGCCGAAGAGCTTTAGCAAAGGGTTGAGAGCCACAAGACGCTACCGCGTACCGGGCGCACGAGAAGAGGCTCAGCAGGGTTTTCCTCACGTTATGCGTCTCGCGCTGCCTCAGCTCCGCCATAGCCGCCAGTCCGGAGCAACCGAAGGCGAGGCGCGTATTGACGCTCTGATGGCGATTATGACTTCGCTGTCAGATACCTGCGTGCTCTCTCGCGCCGGGTTAGCCGGCCTGGAAACGATGCAAAACGGTGCCCGCAGCGTGCTGATCAACGGCGGTATCTCGCGCCAGGAAGGCCGCTATGCGCTGGACGTGCTCGACCGCAACATGCTGGCGCTAAATGCCTCACCGGGCGGGGCGGCTGATTTGCTCGCCGCCACGCTGCTGCTGGACCGCATCGCCAACGATGCTACCCCGCTTCACTCACTTATTTAACGAGGGCGTTATGGAACACATTACGTTGTCATTTCCGGCAACCCGCACGGCCACAGGCAAAGCCCTGGCTGGCGTGGTGGGCTCCGGCGATATGGAAGTCCTGTTTTCTGCCGCACAGGGGCAGACTCTGACCATCGACATCACCACCTCCGTCGATAACAGCGAAAAACGCTGGAAAGCACTTTTCGAGCGCCTGGCCGCGCTAAGCAGCCTGCCTGCCGGAGAGTTGAAAATTCATGATTTTGGCGCGACGCCGGGCGTGGCGCGTATCCGTATCGAACAGGTCTTTGAGGAGGTGGCTCATGCGTGACGACAGCAGCTTTATTGAATTAAGAGCCCGCGAGCGCGCACGTCTGCTGCTGGATGAAGGCAGCTATCGTGAATTGCTTGACCCGTTCGACGGCATTGTTTCGCCGTGGCTGGGGCCGCAGGGCATTGTGCCGCAGTCTGATGACGGCATGGTCGTTGCCAAAGGCACGATTAACGGTGGCCCGGCGGTGGTGATTGCCATCGAAGGCGCATTCCAGGGCGGCAGCATGGGCGAAGTGTCCGGCGCAAAAATGGCGGCCGCGCTTGAACTGGCGGCGGAAGATAACCGCAATGGCATTCCTACTCAGGCTGTGCTTTGTCTGGAAACCGGCGGCGTGCGCCTGCAGGAGGCCAACCTCGGCCTGGCGGCGATTGCCGATATCCACGCGGCGATTGTCGATTTACGTCGCTACACCCCGGTGATTGGCGTTGTGGCCGGCACCGTGGGCTGCTTCGGCGGGATGTCGATCGCCGCCGCGCTTTGCAGCTATTTGATTGTGACTCGCGAGGCACGTCTTGGCCTGAACGGCCCGCAGGTTATCGAGCAGGAAGCGGGCATTGAGGAATATGACTCCCGCGATCGGCCGTTTATCTGGGGCATGACCGGCGGTGAAGTTCGCTATCAGAGCGGGCTGGTGGATGCGCTGGTTGGTGACGGCATTCATGCCGTGAAGCAGGCGGTCAACGAAGCCATCGCCAAAGGCGTTCCGGCGCAGCATCGCACCGATAGCTACGCGTGGTATCTGGATCGCCTGACCCATTTCGACACCGGCCAGCAGGCTGATGCCGAACAGATCAAACAGCTTTTTGGGGAGAAACGTTAATGAGCCAGAAACTGAATCGCGCCGCCGTTTGGCTGGATACTTTAGTTCCGGATGCACCTCGTATGGCGGGGCTGTGCGCCTCCGTACAGGTTGCCGACGGCAACGTTGACGGGAAACCTGCCCGCTTTATCGCCGTGGTGCCCGATGCCAATAACCATTATCCCCGTGCTGCTGGCGGCGAAGTGGGGCTGTTAGAAGGCTGGACGCTGGCAAAAGTGGTCAGCGAAACCATCGCTGAAGATGCAAACAAGGCTGAAAAGCGCGCCATCGTTGCGGTGATTGATGTCCCAAGCCAGGCCTATGGCCGCCGCGAAGAGGCATTCGGTATTCATCAGGCGCTGGCCGGTGCCGCAGGCGCTTATGCCAATGCTCGCCTGGCCGGGCATCCTGTTGTGGGCCTGATTGTCGGCAAAGCGATGTCCGGGGCGTTTCTCGCCCATGGTTACCAGGCTAACCGGCTGATCGCCTTTAACGACAAGGGCGTGATGATCCACGCGATGGGGAAAGAGTCCGCCGCGCGCATCACCTTACGCACCGTGGAGGCGCTGGAGAAGCTGGCCGCCACCATCCCACCGATGGCTTACGACATCAGCAACTACGAAACTCTCGGCCTGCTTTCGGCGCTGCTGGATATCAGCCACCCGGATGCTCCGCAGAGCGACGATGTGGCAAAAGTGAAGGCTGCTCTGAGTACGGCGGTGAAAGAAGCACGGAGCGAGACTTCGCTGAAATGCCGTCTGCTGGCGAAAAATCGCCACAGTTCGGCGCTGGTTCGCGAACGTATGCGCGCCAGCTGGTAATAAAAAAAGACAAACCTGCCGGACTCTATAACCAGGCACGGTACGCCGTGCCTGAGTAAAAAAAACGTCCGAAAATAATAAATATCGCGACCGTGCTAACTCTCTTTATTGACTCAAGGTGAAGTTATGACTTACGTGATCGTTCATGCTCTGGCCCCTATTTTTGTCATCATGCTGCTGGGATTTTTCGCCGGCAAAGCGAAAATGGTCGATAACAAAAATGTCTCGCTGTTAAACATTTTTGTCATGGACTTTGCTCTACCCGCCGCGCTGTTTAGCGCGACCGTTCAAACGCCGTGGCTTGGCATTGTTCAACAGTCACCGCTGATTGTGGTGCTGGTGCTTGCGATGTGGATTACCTACGCGGCGATTTACTTCCTGGCGACCAGCGTATTTAAAAAGTCGCCGCAGGATGCCGCCGTGCTGACCCTTACCGTGGCGCTGCCTAACTATGCCGCGCTCGGCCTGCCAATTTTAGGCAGCGTGCTCGGTGAAGGCTCTTCGACTTCGCTTTCCGTGGCGGTGTCGATTGCCTGCGGTTCCGTCCTGATGACACCGTTCTGCCTGCTGATTCTTGAGCGTGAAAAAGCGCGTGCGGCCGGTGAAAGCAGCGGCTCAACGCTGGCGATGCTGCCGGTGCTGATGTGGCGTTCGGTGAAAAAACCTATCGTCTGGGGACCATTGCTTGGGGTTGTGCTGTCGGCTATCGGTATCCGTATGCCTGACCTGCTGCTGGCCTCTATTAAACCGCTGGGCCTGGCCGCCACCGCTGCCGCGCTGTTCCTGACCGGGGTGATCCTGTCGGCCCGCAGGCTGCAGATCAACACCATGGTGATAACCGCGACCGTCACCAAGCTGCTGATTCAGCCGTTCATCGCCTGGGGCATCGTGCTGGCGCTTGGCCTGACCGGCCCGGTTGCGATTACCTCCATCCTGATGATTGCCCTGGCCGCCGGCTTCTTTGGCGTGGTCTTTGGCAACCGTTTTGGCGTGCAGTCGCCGGATGCAGAAGCCGTGTTGTTGCTAAGCTCGGTACTCTCTATCCTGTCGCTACCGCTGTTTATTACGCTGACTTCAGGACTTTAAATAATGCCGACATTACGCCCCCACGATCTCCTTTGGCTCTCTGACCGCGAAACGCTGGAAGGTGCTAACGAGGAGTGGGTCACAAGCCAGTGGCGCCCTGCGCTGCCGGTGGTGGTGCGGCGTGATGTCGAGCGTGACGGATGGGTTCCGGTAGGCGTGCGAGGAATGCGGCGCGACCAGCGAGCTGCGGGTTGGGTGAATCCGGCGAGCGTGAGGCGCGTCGTCAGCCCGGAGGCGTTATCTAACCGTGACCTGCTGCTCAATTCCCCGTTTGTTTCTATGCCGCCGGTGCAGGGGGCGATTCAACTGGCAAGCCGACCGTGGGCATGGCGCTGGGGCATTACCGGGAGCGTAGGCTATGCGCTGGCAACCGAAGTGCCGGTGATGCACGCCGCAAGCGATCTGGATTTGCTGATTCGCTGCCCACAGCCGATAGCAAAAGAGGCGCTGGCAGGGTGGCAGAGCCTGGCCGATAAACTGCTTTGCCGGGCTGATACACAAATCGAAACGCCCTACGGCGCGTTTGCGCTGGCGGAATGGCTAAGGGAAAAGCGCGTGCTGCTGAAAACCAATCAGGGACCGCAGCTGGTGGTTAATCCCTGGCAGCCGGAGGATAACGGATGAAGATACTTTTTACCTTTCCCGGACAGGGAACGCAGCGTGCGGATATGCTGCAAAATTTACCCGAGCGTGACGCCATCATGGCGCAGGTGAGGGCGGTTTTAGGGGATGAAGCAGACCGGCTGGATAGCGCCGTTGCGCTTAAGCATACTCGCGCGGTGCAGCTTTGCCTGCTAATCGCAGGCGTGGCCTGGGCGCAGGAGCTTGAGCGTAACGGCGTGAAGCCGGACATGGTCAGCGGCCTGTCTATCGGGGCGTTTCCGGCCGCGGTGATGGCCGGCGTCATCAGTTTTTCCGATGCCCTGCGGCTGGTGGCGCTTCGTGGCGACCTGATGGAACAGGCTTATCCAGAAGGTTACGGCTTAACGGCCATCGTCGGGCTGCGTCTTGAGCAGGTTGAAGCCCTGGTGGCGGGCAGCGGAACCTATATTGCGAATATCAATGCCGAGCAGCAAATCGTCATTGCCGGGAGCGAGCAGGCTATGGAGAAGGTGGCGCACCGGGCGCTGGAGCAGGGGGCGCAAAAAGCTCGCCAATTAGCGGTTAGCGTGCCGTCCCACTGCGCTTTGCTGAATGAACCCGCACAGCAGCTTAAGCAGGCGTTTGCCGATGTGGCCTTGAGCCGCCCGTCCTGCGCTTATCTCAGCGGCAGCACGGGCCGCGTGCTTTGGCTACCGGAACAGATTGCGGAAGATCTGGCGCTCAACATGGCACGGACGGTGCGCTGGCGAGAGGCGATGGTTGCCGCCAACGAGCGCGACGTGCGTCTGGCTGTTGAAATGCCGCCGGGCAGCGTACTTTCGGGCCTGACACGGCAGGCGTTTCGGGAAGGAATCACCGTCTGCCGCGAACAGAATAGCGTGGCGGCCATCGTTCATCTTGCGGAAAAAACTAAGGCGGCGCGTTAGGCGTATCGATAAACGAGCGCGCGTACATGCGCCCTTCGGCGGCCAGCGCCAGCAGGTTCGGATCAAGCTCGCGATTACGGGCGAAGACGATAGCGATGGTCTGCTTCATCTGGTACTGCTCGGCAAGCCTTAAAAGCTGCACCGAATTTTCATACACCTTCTTCATTCTTCCGGGCATCAACGTGAGCCCGACGCCCGCCTGTACCAGGCTGACCATTGAGAAAATGTCGTTTACGCGGGTGACGATTTCCGGTTCGAAACCGGCGACGCTAAAGGCTTCCTGAAAGCCCGCGTAGGTCGCAAAGCCTTCCGCGAGCGAAACAAATTTTTCACCGTGGAACTCGCGCAGATCTGCCGGGTGGCTGGTGTCGAGCGGGAAGCTGGCCGGTGCGGCGAGGAAAATATCGTCCCGGAACATCGGCAGGACTTCCAGCCTTGAGCGATCGACTTCGCCTTCGGAAATAGAAATCAGGATGGCGTCCAGCACGCCGTCTTCCAGCATATTCAGCAGCACCTGATTTGAGCCCATGGTGAGGTCCATTTCCAGCTCCGGTCGTCTCAGTTTCATGCCCATGATCAGTTTCGGAACGGTTTCGAGCGTCAGAGAATAGAGGGTACCGATGCGCAGCCGGCCCTGGCCAACGCCCGCGGCCTGGCGGGTTTCATCGATGCCGCGCGCCATCAGCGCCACCACTTCTTTGCAGTGTTCCAGCAGGGTGAGCGCAGATTCCAGCGGCACCAGGTTGCGCCCTTTATGAATAAACAGCGGGCAGCGCACGCCTTCTTCCAGCGTATGCAGCGCGCGATGCACGCTAACCCCGCTAATACCCAGCGCTTCGGCGGTGCGCGCAATGTTCCCTTTCTCCATAAACTCCATAAAGATCTCAAGCTTACGGAAGGTGATTTCAGCGTCGATTTTCATTAGAGGATAATCTTTGGATGTTTGACGCCGCAGGCTTTTGCATAGCGGACAACAGTTTCAATACTGGCTTTGATAATATTGGCTTCCATACGAGAGACCGTTGGCGGCGTGACGCCCATACGTTCGGCAACCTGCGCACGTGTTAGCCCTTCATGGCTGCGCCATTCCGCAAGCATTGCCTGCAGACGCAGCTTACGCTCTTCGGCTTCATAGGCGGCCTGGACTTCGGGATTGGTTAGCAGGTCTGCACGCGCTTTTTCCCAGTCGATACTTTTACTCTTTTTCATTGAGCATCTCCTCTAGTCGTTGAAAAGCCAGCCTGATTTCCTCGGTTGGTGTTTTTGCCGTTTTCTTAACAAAAACCCGTAAAAGATAAATAACTCGTCCTTTTTGGTAGACGTAAAGCCCCCGTGCGATATGGGTTCCCATCGTTCTTATTTCAAACAGCCCATTGCCTAAGGGTTTGCTATCAGGCTCACGCAGTGATGTCGCATTTTGTTTAATTTTATCAATCAGATGCAGCATTTTTGCCTGAACGACGGGAGGCAATTCGGTTATTTCATCGAAGACATCCACATGCAATTGAACGCGAAACATACGGTCACTCCCTGACGAGGTTAACATAACAATTAAATTGCCTTATGAGCTAATTTTTATTGCCGATGCTGGCGGCAAAACCAGGCGAAAATCAGCCTAAATCGCGCCTGACTTCTTTTCTATCTCCCGCTTTTGTTTTTGTGTAATGCCTCGTGAACGTCGATTCCTTTGCCATAAGCAACGCCAATAATGACGGCAAAACTGTCCTCCCATCACACTTTCGAACAAAAAGGGCCGCTGGAAAACCGGCCTTTTATCACCCGGTTATGTGACCAGATTCACGGTAAGCCAGCGGAAAACCTCCATTCCGGGCCTTTATGTGGAACAGATCACTATTGCCTCGCCGATTTCCACTTCTAAGTGGAAAACAACTCGCTACAAACCTTCCACCCCGCCACGTAGTTTAAAAAACAGATTAGTTAACGAGGTACCCAGGGTGAATAACGGAGCGGTAATGGTTAATGAAGCCGAGGAATTAACGACGCGTATTCAGGATTTTATTTACGCGCTGTTCAAAAGTAAGCACATCACGCCCAACGCGGTACAGGAACAAATGCTGGCCTCCCACGTGAAGGCGATGGCACATCGCTCTCTTACCGGGGAGCCGTTACCAGAAGTAGAAGAGAGCTTGTTCGAGGAGATCTCCGCCGAGTCGATGGAAATGGCGCAGGCGGTGGTCGATCAGTTCGGGAATCTGCCGGTAGAAGAAGCGTGGTTGCTGTCAGTGCATTTCGAAGTGGCGAAAGACAATCTTTGAATCATCAGGAGAAAAAAATGGAACAAATTACCGTAGTGATTGGTGACCGTCTGGGCAAAGGCCAGAAAGTTGCAGCAGGGATCGAAAAAGCGGGCGGTCGCGCCGTGGTTATTCCAGGCGTCGCCGCCGACATGAAGCTGGGCGACGTGATGAAAGCAGAAAACGCCACTTTTGGTATCTCCTTCTGCGGCAGCGGCGGCGCGGGCGCTATCACCGCACAAACCAAACATGGCTACAAAGCCAAATACGGCATGCGCTCCGTTGATGAAGGCGTGACGGCGATTAACGAAGGCAACAACGTGCTTGGCTTTGGCTTTATGGACAAAGAAGAACTGGGCGAGCGCCTGGTGCTGGCCTGGAACAAGAAGTACGGCAGCTGAGTATGAAAGAGAAATTCGCCACTACGGTGCGGGTCAGCGGGCGCGGCGATACCAAAGCCAAAGCCTTCTCCGACGCCCTGAACCACGTTCAGGGCACGGTGCTCAAATCCACCAACCACATTCTTCTGCGCATTGAGCCACAGGACGTGCAGGTTGTTCAGGCGCAGGTCAGGGTGCGTAAAGAAGCTTTTCTGTTCTTCTTCCTGCGCCGGGAAAGGCGGAGCTACAGCGTGGAGCTGGATGTTTCCGTCAACGTGACGGCTCTTAACCTCGATGAGGTGGATTTCGTCTCTAATTAATTCAAACATTTATACCCAATTAGCTGGTGTTGTAGCAAGGCAGCAAGGGAAGGCAGTCCGATGAGCTTACTTGGGTAAGTGATTCGGGTGACTGAGCGCAGCTAACGCGGCTACAGCGACAGATAAGCAGGGTAGAAAAGGGCAGATACATGTTCTTAATCATATTATTCAAATCACTCATTATCGGCGGCCTCGTCGGTGTGGGCGTTGGTGCCGGAGCCGCGCGTATGTTCCATGCGCCAACCACTCAGGGCATGGGCGCATTTCGTACACTCGGCGAGCTGAACTCCTGCGAAGGGGACCCGGCTTCCCACTTCTCCTTTGGGCTTGGCTTCTTCTTCAACGCGTGGGCTTCTTCCGTTGCAGCAGGTGCGTTCACCCAGGACGTTGACCACCGCATCATCCCTAACTGGGGCGCGGCGGCACTGATGGTGAAGAATCGCAACGTGGCGGAAACCCTCCACGACCCAAGAAAAATGGCTATCGCTTGCGGCATCATCGGCATGATCGTGGTGGCGTTTCTGAACTCAACCGCGTCTGCGGTGCCGGCGGCGCTTCAGGTGACGGCGGTGAAAGTGCTGGTGCCTGCGGCCAACCTGCTGGTGAACACCGTGATGCCGGTTATTTTCTGGCTGGCGGCTATCGACGCCGGTAAAAAATCTGGTTTCTGGGCAACCATCTTCGGCGGCGCAGCGCAGCTGATCATGGGTAACGCCGTACCGGGTCTGGTGCTGGGCATCCTGATCGGTAAAGGCGTTGAAGAAAGCGGCTGGCACCGCGTTACCAAAGTGATGATGACGGCTATCGTTGCCCTCTTTGTTCTGAGTGCCTTCTTCCGCGGGTTCGACATGAAGATGATCGAGTCTTTCCACATGACCGTGCCGAACTGGCTGGATCTGCTGCATAACTCGCTGAGCGGCAAATAAGGGGATAACGCATGGAACAGAATAAAGGCTTTTGGTACGCGGACTGGTCATTCCCAATCTTTGTTGGCCTGCTCTCCTCCGGCGTGTTTGCCGGGACACACATGTACTACCTGTACGGCATCGGCGCGTTTAACGAAGTGGCCTTTGTGGCGATGCTGAAGTCCGGGATTGATACCGGCGTGTACGGCGCGGTCGCCGCGTTTGGCGCAAGCTTCCTGTTTGCCCGCATCATCGAAGGCTCCCTGGTGGGGATCCTGGATATTGGTGGGGCGATTCAAACCGGCGTGGGCCTTGGCGTTCCTGCGCTGCTGCTGGGCGCGGGCTTTGTTTTCCCGGTTGCTAACTTTGGCGCTTCGCTGGTCACCGGGCTGGTGATTGGTCTGGCCATTGGCTACCTCATTATCCTGGCGCGTAAGTTCACTATTAACCAGAGCGACTCCACCTACGGGGCGGATGTGATGATGGGCGCGGGTAACGCTTCCGGCCGCTTCCTTGGGCCGCTGATTATCCTCAGCGCCATGACGGCTTCGATTCCCATCGGCATCGGCTCGTTAATTGGCTCTTTAGTGTTTTACCTCTGGGGCAAACCGATTACCGGCGGTGCGATCCTCGGCGCAATGATTTTAGGCTCCATCTTCCCGGTAGCGTTGTAAGCAGTATTTCCAGGGCGGACGGGCTGTGGCTCGCCCGCCAGTTAAGGAGAAAAATATGTTTGACCTGATCCTGCGCGAGGCGCGGCTGGCGGACGATACCGTTATCGATATCGCCCTGAAGGACGGCAAAATTGCCGCTTTGGGTAAGATTACCGGCGAGGCTGGCGAAGAGCGCCAGTTGAACGGCGAATATTACGTCAGCGCCGGCTGGATTGACTCCCACGTTCACTGTTACCCGAAATCCCCTATCTACCACGACGAGCCTGACAGCGTGGGCATTCATACCGGCGTCACCACGGTGGTGGACGCGGGCAGCACCGGCGCTGATGACGTCGACGATTTTTATCAAATCACCCGCAGCGCGACGACCGACGTTTATGCCCTGCTGAACATTTCCCGCGTGGGCCTGATTGCCCAGAACGAACTGTCCAATATGGCGAATATCGACGCTGACGCCGTGCGCGGCGCGGTGAAGCGCCACCCGGACTTTATTGTGGGCTTAAAAGCACGCATGAGCAGCAGCGTGGTGGGCGATAACGGCATTACGCCGCTGGTGCGCGCCAAGGCTATCCAGAAAGAAAACGGTGATTTGCCGCTGATGGTGCACATCGGCAACAACCCGCCGGACCTCGATGAAGTGGCCGAACTGCTGACCAGCGGCGACATCATTACCCATTGCTACAACGGCAAGCCAAACCGCATTCTCAATCCTGCCGGGCAACTGAGAGCCTCCGTGGCGCAGGCTATTCAGCGCGGCGTGCGTCTGGATGTCGGGCACGGCACCGCCAGCTTTAGTTTTGACGTGGCGCGTGTCGCTATTCAACAGGGCATTCTGCCACACAGCATCAGCTCGGATATTTACTGCCGCAACCGCATCAGCGGCCCGGTGCATTCCCTCGGCGCGGTGATGTCGAAATTCCTCTCCATTGGCCTGTCATTGCCTCAGGTGATCGACTGCGTGACCGCTCACGCCGCCGATGGATTACGTCTGAAAAATAAAGGCCGCCTGGCCGTGGGGCTGGATGGCGATCTGACCGTTTTTGAGCTGCGTCGTCAGCCAACGGTATTTACCGACGCAGAGCAGCAAACGCTGACGGGTGACCAGGTGCTGGTTGCGCTGGCCGCGGTGCGCGCCGGGAAGTGGTTTGACTGTGAATAAGGGAAAGCAGAACATGTCTTCGATCTATGAAAAATACAATTTAAAACAGGTAATTAACGCATCTGGCCGCATGACCGCTCTCGGTGTGTCAACGCCACGCCCGGAAGTGGTGGACGCGGTCACCACCGGCATGAATCACTACTTCGAAATGAAGGATCTGGTTAATAAGACAGGCGCCTACATCGCCGGGCTGCTCGACGTTGAGGCGGCGACCGTGGTGTCCTGCGCTTCTGCCGGTATTGCCCAGTCCGTCGCTGCGGTGCTGGTAAAAGACAATCAATGGCTGATCGAGAACCTGCATGCTGCGCCGCTGGAAAACAACGAGATCGTGCTGCCGAAGGGCCACAACGTTAACTTCGGCGCGCCGGTCGGCACCATGGTGAACCTGGGCGGCGGCAAAATCGTTGAAGCGGGCTACGCCAACGAATGTTCAGCGGATCAGCTGGCTGCGGCCATTTCTCCACGCACGGCGGCCATTTTGTACATCAAATCCCACCATTCGGTGCAGAAAAGCATGCTCAGCGTTGAGCAGGCCGTTGTCGTGGCGCGTAAACACAACCTGCCGCTGATCGTAGACGCTGCGGCAGAAGAAGATTTGGCATGCTATTACCGCGCCGGGGCCGACCTGGTGATTTACAGCGGCGCGAAAGCTATCGAAGGCCCAACCAGCGGGCTGGTGATCGGCAAAGAGCAGTACGTCGAGTGGGTGAAGCTGCAAACCGGCGGCATCGGGCGTGCGATGAAAGTTGGCAAAGAAGGCATTCTCGGCCTGACCTGCGCGATTGAACATTACCTGAGTGCGGCCAAAGAGAGCGGGGCCGAAATGGTCGCCAAAATGACGCCGTTTATCGACAGCCTGAACACGCTGAATGGCGTTACCGCGCGCGTGGTGTGGGACGCAGCCGGCCGCGATATCGCCCGCAGCGAAATCAAGTTCGACGAAGCGACCGTCGGCATCAGCACCGGTGAGCTGGTCAGCGCGCTGAAGCAGGGCGAATACGCCATCTACTTCCGTGGCTACAAGGCGAACGAAGGCATTATTGAAGCGGATGTGCGCAGCGTCAGCGCGGCACAGCTGGAGATTATTTACCGCTGCATCAAAGCGCTGGTAAGCAAGGAGAAATAAGCATGAAACTGACCCCGAATTTTTACCGCGACCGTGTGTGCCTGAACGTCCTGGCCGGCTCCAAAGAAAACGCCAAAGAGATTTACCGGGCGGCGGAAGGCCACGTGCTGGTCGGCGTGTTATCTAAAAACTACCCGGATGTAGCAAGTGCGGTCGCCGACATGCGTGATTACGCGGCGCTTATCGACAACGCGCTGTCCGTTGGCCTTGGCGCAGGCGATCCGAACCAATCTGCAATGGTGAGCGAAATCTCCGGCCAAATTCAGCCTCAGCACGTCAATCAGGTCTTTACCGGCGTGGGTACCAGCCGTGCGCTGCTGGGCCAGAATGACAGCGTAGTCAACGGCCTGGTTTCGCCAACCGGCACCGTAGGAATGGTGAAAATCTCCACCGGCCCGCTAAGCTCAGGCGCGGCAGACGGCATCGTGCCTGTTGAAACAGCTATTGCGCTGCTGAAGGATATGGGCGGCAGCTCAATCAAATATTTCCCGATGGGTGGGCTGGAGTGCCGTGAAGAGTATCAGGCGGTAGCGGAAGCCTGTGCGAAGCATGACTTCTGGCTTGAACCGACCGGCGGTATCGATCTCGAAAACTTCGAAGAGATCCTGAAGATTGCGCTGGACGCTGGCGTCAGCAAAGTGATCCCGCATATTTACAGCTCGATCATCGACAAGGCCAGCGGCAATACCCGTCCGGCGGATGTGGCTACGCTGCTGGCGATGACGAAGAAGCTGGTGGGGTAAAGCACTGTTTCCCCTCAACCCGACCCTCTCCCCAAAGGGGCGAGGGGGAAAAGAAAGATCCCCTCTCCCTTTTAGGGAGAGGGTTAGGGTGAGGGTATAATCCTCATCAACCACACTTCGAGGACAAACGCATGTCTGCACGCACTCTGCTTGTTGCTTCATTTGCCTTACTCGCCGCCGGCAACAGCGCGGCGCAAAGCCATTACGCCTGGGTTGGCACCTACAACCCGAACGGGGAAGGGCTTTACCGCTTCCAGGTAGACGCTAAAACCGGCGCGCTTAGCGAGAAAACGCTGGTCAGCTCGCTGCCAAATGCCGCGCAGCTTACCGCGTCGCCGGACGGCAAGACGCTATACGTGGCCAGCGAAGCGGAGAAAGGCGTGATTGCGGCGCTGCGTGTGGGCGATGACGGAAGTGTGACCGAACTGAACCTGGTCTCTTCCGGTGGCGCAGGCCCGGTTTACCTTTCCCTGACGCCGCAGGGCAAGCACCTGCTGGTGGCAAACTACGTGAGCGGCTCTATCGCCGTGCTGCCGGTTAATGCCGACGGTAGCCTGCAGGAAGCCAGCGACAAACATCAGGACAGCGGCGAGCCGGGCGCGGCGAAACCAGAAGCCGCGGTAGAAGGTAGCTTCGCCGCCAGCGATCATAACGGCCCGCATGCCCATATGATTGCCGCCGATCCGAGCGGCAAGTTTGTTTTCTCGACCGATCTTGGCCTGGATCGGATCTACCAGTATCGCTTTGATCAAAACAAAGGCGTGCTGGAGCCAAACGATCCGCCGTTTATCTCTGCCTCTTCAAAAGGTGCAGGGCCGCGTCACTTTGTCTTTGCCGCAGACGGTGCGAGCCTGTGGTTGATTAACGAGGAAGCTTCTACGCTTACCCATTACAAGCTCAACCGTGAGAAAGGTACGCTGACCGAAGGGCAGACTATCTCTTCGCTGCCAAAAGGCTATAAGGGCACGAGCTTTGCGGCGGGCCTGGTGTTGAGCCACGACGGTAAGCAGCTGTATGTGGCCAATCGCCTGCATAACAGCATCGCGCATTTCAGCGTAGGCGCTAACGGTGAGCTTACGCATCAGGACGATATCTGGACCAGAGGCGACTATCCACGTGGCCTGACGCTGGATAATACCGGCAAACATCTTTATGCCCTGAACCAGCGCAGCGACAACATTACTCGCTTTAGCGTGGCGCCGGGCAACGGTAAATTAACTTTTATCGAGGATTATACGGCGGTGGGAAGCCCGTCACAGATGGTCTTCACCCCGTTTAAGTAAAGCAGGGCGGGGCGCTTAAACGCCCCGATAACCAAAGGAAGCGGTAGTGAGATTCCCCAATCAACGGCTGGCTCAGCTTTTTGAGATGCTGCAAAACGAAACGCTGCCCCAGGATGAACTGGCGCGGCGTTTGTCCGTTTCTACCCGCACGGTGCGGGCCGATATCACGGCGCTCAATGCCCTGATGGCAGGCTTCGGGGCTCAGTTTACGCTTACCCGCGGCGCGGGCTATCAGTTGAATATCGAGGATGCTGAACGCTATGGCGAGCTGGTTCAGCATCGTCCCCGTCAGCTGCGTATTCCTCGCACTTCACCAGAACGCGTGCATTACCTCGTGGTGCGCTTTTTAACGGCGGCGTTTTCACTGAAGCTGGAAGATTTGGCCGAAGAGTGGTTTGTCAGCCGCGCCACGCTGCAAAGCGATATGGCGGAGGTGCGGGAGTGGTTCAACCGCTATCATCTGACCATTGAGACGCGTCCGCGCCACGGTATGAAGCTGTTCGGCAGTGAAACGTCTATCCGCGCCTGCCTGACGGATTTGCTGTGGCAGTTGACCTTAGAAGACAGCGAAAACCCGTTATTGACCGAAGAAGCGCTTAACGCGGGCGTGCCTGAACAGCTCGCCAGCTCACTGCATGACTGCTTTACCCGCTGCCGCATCCGTTTAACCGATGAAGGTGAACAATTTATCCGTCTCTATTGTTCGGTTGCGGTGCGCCGCATCAGCGAGGGTTATCCTCTGCCAGAGTTCACGGCGGATAATGTTGATGTGCAGGTAAAAGAGGCTGCGCGTCAGATTGCCGGCCTGCTGCAGCAGCTTGCGGGCAAGCCGCTTTCCGAAGCCGAAGAGCAGTGGCTGCAGGTGCATATCGCCGCGCGTCAGGTACAGGAAGTGGCGCCGAGCGCGATCAATGCCGACGACGACGAAGCGCTGGTGAATTACATCCTGCGCTACATCAACACCCACTATAATTACAACCTGCTCGGCGATGAGCAGCTACACGCCGACCTGCTTACCCACATCAAGACGATGATCACCCGGGTGCGCTACCAGATAAACATCCCGAATCCGCTGCTGGCCAACATTAAGCAGCATTATCCGCTGGCCTATGACATGACGCTGGCGGCAGTCTCCAGCTGGGGGAAATATACGCCCTATGCCATCAGCGAGAACGAAATTGGTTTTCTGGTGCTGCACATCGGCGTTGGCCTGGAGCGCCACTACAACATCGGCTATCAGCGTCATCCTCGCGTGCTGCTGGTTTGCGATACCGGGAACTCCACGGTACGCATGCTGCAGGCCATGCTGCTGCGCAAATATCCGCAGGTGGAAGTGACCAGCATTATTTCTCTGCGAGACTATGAGCAGCTGGAAAACGTGGATGAAGATTTCGTGATTAGCACCGCGCGCATCAGCGAGAAAGAAAAGCCGGTTGTGATAATGGCGCCGTTCCCGACCGACTACCAGCTGGAGCAGCTTGGTAAGCTGGTGCTGGTGGACAGAACACGTCCGTACATGCTGGAGAAATTCTTTGATGCCAGCCACTTCCGTATTATCGACCAGCCGATGACCCAGCAGCAGCTTTTCCTGACGCTGTGCGAGCAGCTGGAGCGGGAAGGTGTGGTTGATGCAGATTTTCATCCGTCGGTGGTGGAGCGTGAAGCCATTGTCAGCACTATGCTCGGCGAAGGGATTGCTCTGCCTCACTCACTGGGCCTGCTGGCAAAGGAAACGGTGGTTTATACCGTACTGGCACCCCAGGGGATCGGCTGGGGCGACGAGACGGCGCACGTGATCTTCCTGCTGGCTATCAGCAAGAGTGAATACGAAGAGGCGATGGCGATTTACGACCTGTTTGTGACGTTCCTGCGCGAGCGGGCGATGGTCCGGCTTCGCGAGAGTAAGGATTTTGACAGTTTCAAGGCCGTGGCGATGGAGTGCCTGAGTAAGCTGTAACCTCCATTGACCCTCACCCCGGCCCTCTCCCTGTAAGGGAGAGGGGGAATTCAATGGGCAAATTTATCCCACCCCGAAGAGCATGCGGGGATTTACCTGGCGGGTTTAGGTTTATCCCCTCTCCCCTGTGGGGAGAGGGTTAGGGTGAGGGGCAGTTATTTCAGGATCGTAAACGCGGTGGTTACGTGCTTCACGCCGCTAACCCGGCTGGCAATATCCGCTGCGGCTTTACCTTCACGTTCGGTCACCAGGCCTAGCAGGAATACCTCGCCATTCTCCGTGGTAACTTTCACGTTAGACGATTTTACCTGGTCGCTGGTCAGCAACTGAGAGCGAACTTTTGTGGTTATCCAGGTATCGCTCGACGCGACGCCCAGGCCGACCGGAGCCATAATTCGAATCTCGTTATAGACTTCGGTTGCGCCGTCTACGCCCAACGCAATTTGCTTAGCGCGAGAAGCAAGATCTGGGTTAGGAGACTGACCAGCCAGCAGCACTTTGCCCTGGTAAGCCGTCACGTTAATACGTGCTTCTTTCTTGATTTGCTCATCCTTGCTGAGCGCGCTGTTCACGCGTAACTCAAGCGTGCCGTCATCAACCTGCGTCCCGACGGTGCGCGGGTCGGTTGCGGTTTTTGTCGCCACGGCGGCACTTCCCACAACAACGGCACCGACGCAGCCCTGCAGCAACAGCGCGGAAATAAGAACTGCGACTGGCGTAATGGCCTTCATGTTCATTCCTTCTCCTTTCTCAAAATTAGCTATTAGCCATCCTGGTGCGGAAATAGCGTATTGTCGATCAGATCGCATAAACAGTTCACCGTCAGCATATGCATCTCCTGGATGCGGGCGCTGCGATGAGAAGGGATTCGGATTTCAACATCCTGTGGCCCCAACAGTCCTGCCAGTTCACCGCCGTCATAGCCCGTCAGCGCGACGATAGTCATGTCGCGGGTGACGGCTGCCTCAACCGCTTTGACAATATCACGGCTATTGCCTCGGGTGGAAATTGCCAGCAATACGTCCCCGGCGTGGCCCAGCGCACGAACCTGTTTGGCATACACTTCTTGATGCAGACGGTCGTTAGCGATCGCGGTTAAGACCACATTATCTGCATTAAGTGCAATAGCCGGTAAACTAGGTCGCTCTGTTTCGAAGCGATTGATCATGCTGGCAGCAAAATGCTGTGCGTTGGCGGCGGAGGTGCCATTGCCACAACAGAGGATTTTGTTGCCGTTCAGCAAAGACTGAACCAGCGTCATCGCTGCACGGGAGATGGCGTCCGGCAGGGCTTCCGCTGCGGCAATCTGAGTTTGAATACTTTCCGTGAAGCAGCCTTTGATTCTTTCAAGCACGTTGATTCTACCTGGAGTTTTTTAGATATCGGCGGCAAACGCGTTGGTCAGCCACTCTATTTCATTGCCGGTGAAAGCTAACACATCGAAACGGCAATCTACAGTATCAAAACTTTTGCCGCTGCCGCTAAGCCAAACCTGTGCGGTATGCAGCAGACGCTGCTGTTTGCTGCGGGTGACGCTGGCGGCTGCACCGCCAAACTTATCGTTACGCCGGAAGCGCACCTCTACGAAGACGATAACCTGCCGCTGTTTCATTATGAGGTCGATTTCGCCGCCGCGAACATGCACGTTCGCCGCAACGAAGCGCAGTCCCTTGCGCTCGAGGTAGCGGCGCGCCTGCTGTTCATAGCGCGCGCCGCGTTGCTGGCGGTTCAGGATACCGGGACTATCTGGCCCTGATTGAATTGCAGCCAATTTAGCTTCCTGTTAATGACGCAGTCCTGGTTGGCGGTCAGCTGCCCGGTGTTGCCGTTCACCTGGTAACCCTGCACCTGGCGTATCTGGGAGAAGTGGCTTGCCAGCGTCCAGGCATCCACGCCCATCGCATACAGGCGCGCCAGCGAGTAGTCATTATTGACGCTGCTTAACGCCTGCTGCATCAGCTGCGGGTTGCCGCCGGAAAGCATCGGGATTTCGCTAAACTGCAATCCTTCCATTTCCAGGCGGTAATCCGGACCGTTCACGCCCTGCGAGCTGCGAGAGCTGGCATAAAGTTGCGCGCTGCCGCGGCTGCCCGTGCGCATCGCAATCATTGGTTTGATCAGCGCCACTTCTTCAGAAGTCGCGATGATGTAGACCGCATCGACGTTGCCGCTGCTGCCTGCGGTGATTTGTGCATCGGTTGGTGCCGCTGGAATCGTAAGCCCGCCGATGGTCACGCCCGGAGGCGTATTGGATGGCGTGTTCACCGGCGTGCCGGTTAAGGCGATGCCGGAGCCGCTGTTAATGCCGCGCTTCAGGTCGCTGATTGAGCCAAATTTCTGCTGCAGCACCAGGTTGCCACCCAGCTTCTGCCATTCGGTGGCAAAGGCTTTCGCCACCCGGTCACCCAGGGCATTGGCTGGTATCAGCATCAATGGATTGCGGTGGTTTTGCCGCCAGATGTGGTCTGCGGCGTCGCGGGCTTCATCTTCAGGAGAAAGCGCGAAGTAGCAGATGTTTGGGCGGTTCTGGACGTTTTCTGGCTGGTTGAGAGCCAGAATATTCAGCGGGCTGTTGGTGCTGGCTAGCTGATCGACATTGTTTTTCAGCAGCGGGCCGACGACCAGCGTGGCACCGTCCTGCTGTGCCTGAGCCAGAACCTGTGAGAGCGGCTGACTGCTGGTGTCGTAGATTTTAATTTCCGCCGTCGGGCTCGCGGCAACAGATGGCACGGTTTGTACGTCCGGTTGGGCAGCCGGCGTTGTGGTTTGTGGTGTTGCGGCCTGTGCCTTCTGGTCTGTCAGGTCGCTGACGGATGCGCTTGCCGGGCTCACTGCAGCATTAGGATCTGCGGGGGCCTGAGGCTCTTGCTGCTGAGGCTGTTCTTGAGGCGACGCAGCCTGTTGTTGCGCATTAGGATCTACGGGCTGTGCGGCTGACTGCACGGCTGCAACCGGCGCGACGCCGTTGTTTTTCGCCGCTTCAAAACCTTGTTCAATGGCGCGACCAAACACCGCTGCCTGGCCGTTTAACGGCAGCAGAAGGGCGATTTTACCGGTTGAGGCCGGCTTGAAGTTTTGTACGTTCACCAGTTGGGTTGGCAGCGTTTTTGAACCTGGATTGTTCGGGTAACGCGTTTGCCAGTCCTGAATGCCTGCTTTCAGCATGTTTGGATCGTTACGGTTATCGCTCCAGACGTGCTGCAGATCCAGCCAGCCCTGCAGGGTATTTTCGTCGGCATTAATCACCAGGCTGTTCATTTGCTCTGGCGAGAACTGCGACAAAACCTGCCAGGTGCCATCAATGTTTTTCTGATGGGCATCACCTTTCAGCAGCGGTTCCTGAGCAATGTAGGCGCGCAGCAACGCTAAGGAAGGGCGTCCCTGAGAAGCGTCAATCACTGCCTGGTAGTAGCGGCTCTGTTGGCTCTTGTCGAGTGTGCTCGGGTCAATCTTTTCCAGCAGGGCAGAGGCGGCGTTGAAGTCTTTCTGCGCAAGCTTCACTTCCGGCACCAGCAACTGCTGTTCACGAGCTTGTGCATCGTTGAGCTGCTGCGGCAGTTGGTTATACAACGCCACGGCCTGCTGAGGTTTACCCTCTTTTAGCAGGGAACGAATGGCGAGTAATTGCCAGTTGGTCTTGCTATCATCTGCACTTTGCTGCATTTGCTGCAGATAGTAAGCGGACCCGGCGGTGGTCTCGCCCTGCAGCAGCGTAGCGGACTGATCCGGTGCTTGAGTAGAGCAGCCGGCAAAAATCAGCGCCGCGAGCAACACAGGCAGGCAGCGCCCGGCTTTCGAACGATTCAAGGTTGAGGGTAGCATTCTGTATCCAGTGGTTTTTATATCCCAATGTACAATATTAAATCGGCAATACGGATGAGACAATGAAACAACACGAAACGGCGGCGATTTCAGCCAGTACGCTTTACATCGTCCCGACGCCTATCGGCAATCTCGGGGACATCACCCAGCGGGCCCTCTCGGTGTTGCAAAGCGTTGATCTGATTGCCGCAGAAGATACTCGCCATACTGGCCTTTTGCTGCAGCATTTTGCGATTAATGCGCGACTCTTCGCACTTCACGATCACAATGAGCAACAAAAAGCCGAAACGTTAGTGGCAAAACTGCAGGAAGGCCAAAGCATCGCGCTGGTGTCCGACGCCGGTACGCCGCTGATTAACGATCCGGGTTACCACCTGGTGCGCACCTGTCGCGAGGCAGGCATTCGCGTAGTGCCTTTGCCTGGCCCGTGTGCCGCTATCGCCGCGCTCAGCGCGGCCGGTTTACCGTCCGACCGCTTCTGCTACGAAGGTTTTCTGCCTGCAAAATCAAAAGGCCGCCGCGATGCGCTTAAGGCCATTGAGCAGGAGCCGAGAACGCTAATTTTCTATGAATCAACCCACCGCCTGCTGGATAGCCTCGAAGATATCTGCGCGGTGCTGGGCGAATCCCGCTACGTGGTGCTGGCGCGCGAGCTGACCAAAACCTGGGAGTCGATTCACGGCGCGCCTGTCGGCGAATTGCTGGCATGGGTAAAAGAAGATGAAAATCGCCGTAAAGGCGAAATGGTGCTGATTGTTGAGGGCTTTAAAGCCCAAAGCGATGACGAGCTGCCGGCCGAAGCGCTGCGCACGCTCGCGTTGCTGCAGACGGAACTGCCGCTGAAAAAGGCTGCTGCACTTGCCGCTGAAATCCACGGCGTGAAGAAAAATGCCTTGTATAAACATGCTTTAGAAAACAGCGAGAAATAGTTTTCTCGAGCCGTCTCCTGGTTTTTACATCGCAACGCGGTTAGCGTTTAAAAAATGAACTCCCTGGTGTTAATTTATGCATGACTGAATGACTTTAAGGGAGTTAAAGTTTATGCCGGTATTGATACCAGGAGATTCGAATATGGTTGTGATGCCTTTTTCCTACAGCACGGCGGCGGTAAAACGCTCTTTCGAGGTGATTGAAGAGCTGACGTTTGCAGGTCAGCATTTTCTTATCATTTTTGACAGGCTGACGCCGAGGGCGGCAATCATTAAAGCCGAGCCTGAAGGGGATGAAAAGGATCTCCGACACACCGTAGTTGCCATGCTAGAACTCAAGAATCAAAAGACGATTGGCGATAACGTTATTTCTGTGGATCGTTTTTGGGAGGATCAAAACGTTCTGCAGGTTGAAGGCGTTTGCGTCGAAAGGCAGCTTCAGGAAGCTGGCTTTGCCACGCAGCTTTACGAGGCGCTAGTACTCAAGTGTGGCTTGATTTTAATGAGCGATAATATTCACTATGCCGGGGGCAAGGCGCTTTGGCAAAAAATAGCCAGAAGCTCCAATCAACTCTCCGTTTTCATTCTGGATTCCGATGTCGGGCGATTTTATCCTTATGACGGAGCAAAAGCCGCCTATAACGGAACAAGTATTCCGGAAGATAAAATCTGGAGCACGCATCCTGATAAAGAACATTTTGGCATCGTCCTGATTGCCGAAGATAAAAGACGTGTTGCTGCGCTGATATCCGATCAATAAAGCGTGGTTAAGGAGCGCAGAGACAAATGATTCTCTACGCTCTATCGTCGTTTAGTTTACCGGCGTAGCCTCAATCACCAGCGTTTCCAAAGGCTTCAGCGTCACAATCAGCGGCTTACTATAGTCGTTAGCCAGCGTCTCGTTCTTGCCGTAAACCTGCTTCAGCGTAAAGTTCGTGGCCTCACCGTTTGGCACTTCAAAGCTCTTACCCAAGTCGAGATAGTAGCTTTGCGGCTTATCCGACGGGTTACGCAGACCCAATATGGCTTTCTCTTTACTCCATGATGCCCAGCCGTAAATCTCAAGCTGCGTTGGGTCGCCGCCAACCCAGTGGCTGTCGACCAGCACGCTGCTGTTTGCCCGTGACCATTTGGCCGCGTCGGCGAGCGTGTCCCATTTGGCGTTGTTCAGCATTGAAGGCGTGATGTACAGCTCCTGCAGCTGGGTGCCGGTGGCAAAGTAACTCCATGCCTGATCCGCAAAGTCCCGATCCGTCTGTACTTTTTCCAGCCCAAAGTAGGCGTGCTCGGCGCTGACGATGCCGTGGTACATCAGGGAGTTAATCGGGAACAGTGGGCCTTTACGTACAATTGAGCGGTACGTTTCCGCATCACGATAGGTTATCCACTGTTGGACCGGAGAGCCTTTACCGTAGACGTTAATGTCATCGCCCTGGCGCCAGATTGAGTCGGCGTAGAACAGCCACGACGGGCTGGCGTCGGTGCCGGTAGTCAGGTTGATAAACAAATCTTTGTTGGCGGCGCGCATGTTCCTGATGAGCTCGATGGAGGCATCAAAGTCCGAAGCGTACGGGCTGCCTTTGATGTACGAGTTCGCGTTGCCCATGCCGTCGAGTTTAAACGAAGTGATATGTTCGTTTTTAATCAGGCCGATGATTTGCTGATTAAAATTTCGGAAATAGTTTGGGCCGGAGAGCGCAAACTTGCCGTCTACGGTTTCAAAACCGTTCTCTTTGGCGTGTGAAACGCGCACGTCGCGCGGTTTGTTATAGCCCCCCCACGGCGAAAGCCACAGGCCGACTGAAGTATGCAGGCTGTCGGCCTTTTCTTTGATGGCACCAAACCCATGCTTAAACGCCGGGCCAAACAGCCATTTTCCGGTTAAATCGTCCCAGCCGTCATCCAGTAGGAAGCCGTCGAGCTTCACGCCGCGTTTGCTTATCAGCTCGCTGGCGTATTCATCCATGCGCGTCAGCACGTCTTTCTCGGTGTAAGGCGTGAAGAAACCGATGTCCATCCAGCTGTTGTAGTGCAGATAGGGCTGATAAGGGCGTGGACGCATGGCGTTGATAAACTGGTTAAAGCTGCGGCGGAGCTGGTCGGTTGCTTCAAATGTTCCGAAGTAGACCGTATAGGTCACCGGCGAGTCGGTTTTAATCGGCGTTTTGAGCTCGACGTTCAGGTTGGTGGTGGTTTCGTACGCGTAGGTATTCACAATTGGTTTTTGCGGCAGCATATAGAAGCTGTCCGCGACGATCGGGGAGCTGTTGATGGCACCGTTAACATAAGGTGCCTGAGCCTGGCCTTTGGTCGGGAAGAAGGTAATTTTTGCGACATCGCGCGGCTGGCCTTTTGCCTGGAGCGTATAGTCCACCGCCGCATATTTCTCCTTAAGCAGCTTCAGGGTCACGTTGACCGAGAAGTCGTCCCGTTCGTAATCAATCTGAATGGCGTCTGCGGTTTTGCTGACGTTTTTGATTTTAAAGTCGGCGGTATGGAGAACCTTTTCATCCGGCAGCGTCAGGAAAAACAGCTCGATGGGCGCCAGTTTATGGTCGGAAAGCCGGTCTTTAATCACCGCTGCCGAACCTGAATCGTCGAAAGAGACGGCAAGGTTATCGTTTTCCAACTGGTACTGTGCGGCCATCGCCACGTGACTTAGCAACATCATCAGTAGAGAGCTTTTTATTATTGTCTTCATCAGAGGTCCTTAAGGGAGTGAGTTACAGGGCTGCTTCTGATTCCGGCAGCAATTTATTCGCCGATCCACATACCGCGACTTTGCTGCGCACAACCTCTTTCATCGCATCCATGCCGACGCGCATGTAATAACGCGGATCGTTGCCTTCCGGGTTGTCGCCAAACCATCTCTTCACCGCGGCGGCGAAGGCGATTTTTAGTTCTGTCGCCACATTTACTTTGCAGACGCCAAGCTCGATGGCGCGACGCACAAATTCGTCCGGGACGTCGCTGGCGCCGTGGAGCACCAGCGGCACGCTGACGACTTCGCGGATTTCGCCCAGCCGTTTGAAGTCTATTTTCGGGCGTTTGGTATACAGCCCGTGAGCAGTACCGATGGCGACCGCCAGGCTGTCGACGCCGGTGAGTTCAACAAAGCGGCGCGCTTCTTGCGGATCGGTGAGGAAAGCGCTCTCCTCGTCCACGTCCATGTCGTCCTCCACGCCGCCGAGACGGCCCAGTTCGGCCTCGACGCTGCAGTCGTTACGGTGGCAAAACTCGACCACCGATCTCACCAGCTGCACGTTTTCTGCAAACGGGAAGTGGCTGCCGTCAATCATGGCGCTGCGTACGCCCGCGTTAACTTTTTGGCTGATGTCCGCCAGGCTTTCGTGATGATCGAGGTGCAGCGCCAGCGGTATGCCGTAGCTTTCGGAATAGGCATGGCACAGGGCGTAAATCTCTTCAAAAGCGATGTGTTTAAACGTTCCGGGCGTACCGGCAAGGATCACCGGGGAATGCATCTCTTTGCAGACTTCAAGGATCGCCTGGATGGTTTCGGCATTGTGGATATTAAAAGCCGGTACCGCATAGCCTCTGGCCTGCGCGTCCTGAAGCAGATACTTCGTCGAAATAATGCTCATGATGAACCTCTCAGCCTTTCCAGGGATGAATGACGACGCCTTTTACCACGCGGTTTACTGTGCCGCTGGTGGAAGGTGTGTCTGGCGTAATGCCTGCTTTAACGGACGAGGTGAGTGCGAAAATCTGCGCATACATCAGGAAGCAGAACGCCTGCTCAACGTCGAGAAACGTGCGGTCGGCCTCGGGCAGCAGAATGTGCGGACCAGCTTCGATTTCCGGGCTGGTTGCTGCCGAAATGGCGATCGTCTGCATTGCCAGGCTGTCTCGTCGCAGCTCTGCCAGCAGATCCAGATCGTACTGACGGGTGTACGGATCGCTGGAAACCAGCACGATCGCCAGCGTTTCGTTATTCACCAGGGATTTGGGGCCATGCCTGAAGCCGGTCGGCGTGTCGTAAAACGCCGCCAGCTTGCCCGCCGTGAGTTCCAGCACCTTGAGCGAGGCTTCCCGTGCCACGCCCTGCAGGCCACCGCTGCCAAGGTAGACCACGCGCTTGTAGGGAAGGGCACCAAATGGGCTCTCGCTGAAGTCCCCCTGAGAATGAATTATCTGCGCGCAGCGGTGCGCCACGTCCTGGAACGACCGTGTGTTGATGACCTCCGGAGCGAAGACCGCAAGGCAGCTTGCCATCATGGTGGTGATGCTGCTCGTCATGGCAAAGCCGCGATCGTGGGTTTCCGCAGGCATCAGCAGCGGTAATGAGCGGCTGTCTTCCAGCGCGCTGCGATAGAGGCTGCCGCCTTCGTTACAGGTGATGGTCAGATGATGGCAGGATTTAACGAGCTGATTGGCAAGATCCACCGCCGCTACGCTCTCCGGGCTGTTGCCGGAGCGGGCGAAGGATACCAGCAACGTTGGCTGTTCCGGGGTGAGATAGTCCAGTGGATTTGTCACCAGGTCGGTGGTCGGGACGGCAACAAACTGTTTGCCGGTGTGGCGAGAAAGCCAGGGCGCAATGATGTCGCCGATAAAGGCCGAGGTTCCCGCGCCGGTAAGAATAATTTTCAGCTTATCGTCGGCGAGCAGTGGAGACAGGAAGGCGGTGATGCGATCGCGAGTTCGATCGATCTGCTGTAGCGAGCGGATCCAGCTGGCTGGCTGTTGGCGAATCTCTCTTTCGGTCCAGGTGGAAGTGCTGCGGCCTGCGGCAACGGAGGTTTCACTCATGACTAAGTCCTTAGCATTGCAGAGTCAGGTGTCATGCTGGAACGCATGGCTACCTTTCGTTTTATTTCATTTAAAGGTTGTTAGTGCTTAAAGGAAATGTATAGAAAGGTTTTGATAAGATCAATACGTATAAAAGAAATAAAACGAAAACCATGGCGCCGATCGTCATTTTTATCTTAATTAAATGATTTAAAAAGATATTTTTTGATGTTTAAGCGTTATGAAAAAGAAAAGGAAAGGTCTGCGGCGGAGCAGGCCGCAGGCCAAAGTGATGCATAATGAAAGCAGCAGAGGAGGCCGCTTTCATTAAACGGGGGGCGAAACTGGAGAGGGGCTACCCGGTCATTTGCTTCAGATACCTTCTTCACTGGCTTCCGTGGCGCGGTGGCGAGCCATCTCGTCGACCAGGCTTGTCAGGCCACGATGGCCGCACTCCAGCGCCATCTGGCGAAACTCGCAGCTGTTTAAGCCTTCTCGCTCCAGCACCATTTCAAGCAACAGCTGGAGGTTGATGCCTGTGACTACCTCACGTTCTGGTTTCTCGAGCGCCAGCGTTGAGGCGACCCGGAACGGCGTCCCGCCCAGAAGATCCGTCAGGAAGACCAGCCCTTCGCGTTCATCAAGCTGGCCTATAGCCGCTTGAAATTGTTCAGTAAGCCGTACCGTGGAGGAGGTTTCAGGGAAGTCGATGGCGATAATCTGCGGCTGCTCGCCGAGGATCTGTTTCATCGCCTGCTCCAGGCCGCTGGCAAAGCCTCCGTGGCCGCTCAAAATGATGCTTAACATCTGCTTTTCTCCTGACTACAAGAAGTGAAGAAACTTCCCAACAACGGCCAAAACGACGGTAATACAAATCAGGCGCAGAGGGCTCCAGCCGCGGCGCACCAGGGCGTACATCGCCAGGGTATAAACCAGCGGAAGAAACGCCGGCATCAGCTTATCGATGACGTCAGACTGCAGCTTAACCACCGCATCACCGGCGGTAATTTCGAGCGTGGTAGACAGCCGGACATAGGTTGCAACGAGGGCGCCGATGACCGTCATCCCGACGATGGAGGCGGCGTGCCCTACCTTGCGGGTGTTCGCCTTAATCAGCGGAATAGCCGCAACCCCCATTCGATAAGCATAGTGCGCCAGCCCAAAACGCAGGCCCAAATGCACCACGTTGAACAGCACGATAAACACGATAGCGCCGAGGATGGAGCCCTGCAGCGCCAGGCTGGCGCCTATGCCACCGCATATCGGCAGCAGCGTCAGCCAGAACATTGCATCCCCGATGCCGCCAAGCGGCGCGCCAACGGCGATTTTTGTGCTCTGAATGCTGTTCACGTCCTGCTTTGAGCGTTCCATTGCCAGAATAATGCCGATAACAAAGGTGACCAGGAACGGGTGGGTATTGAAGAACCCCATATGCCCCTGCATGGCCCGCGCCAGATCGCGTTTGTTGGTGTGGATCTTTTTCAGGGCGGGCAGCAGGCCATACAGCCAGCCGCAGGCCTGCATGCGCTCGTAGTTAAACGAGGCCTGCAGCAGCATTGAGCGCCACGCTACGCGGTTAATGTCTTTCCGCGTTAGCTCCGCTCCAATATTCTGATCTTCATAGATATTGTCGTTACCGTTGGTGATGACGGTTTCAGGCTCTGCGGCCTGAGAAAGGATTTGGGTATCAGATGCCATCTTCGAATTCCTCTTGCTTAGCGCGGGCGGGTTGCGGCGGAGTCGGGTCTTTGCGCAGTAAATCCATCAGCGCCAGCGCCAGCGCTGCGGCAGCAATCGCCAGCACCGGCAGCTTCAGCCAGGCCGCGCCCACAAAGCCGATAATGAAGTAGGGGATGTAGACGTTTTTCATCATGATTTTCAGCAGGACGGCAAAACCGATAGCCGGCATGATGCCCCCGGCAACGCCAAGCCCGTCGATGAGCCGCGCGGGCAGCATATCAATGGCCGTTTTGGCATGGTCGGCGCCGAAGTAAATCGGCAAGAAAGCGCACAGAAAATAGAAGATACCGAGCGTGAGCATCGCCAGATAGTTGATGCGTTCGATGCCTCTGGTATCGGCGTTAGCCGCCATGCGGTCGGCTCGCGCCATCACGCCGGACATCACGGAGAACAGGAAGGTGATGCCCATCTGTACCGCAACCGCGAAAGGCACCGCGACCCCGACGGCAACTTCTGGCTTCACGCCGGTGCCGATCGCGAAAGCGGTGCCGACGATGGTGCCGATAATCACGTTCGGCGGCTGGGCTCCGGCGAGGGGGGCCAGCCCCATCCACACCAGCTCCAGCGTGCCGCCGGTGAGAATGCCGGTGTGGAGATCGCCGAGAATGAGGCCAACCAGCGGGCCAAGGACAACGGGGCGGTGCATATGGGTCAGGCCGTTGAACATGTCCAGACCGGCAATAAAGGCCAGCAGGCCTAGCGCTATCGCTTGCAGTAAGCTGATTTCCATAGCAAATACCTCAGAGAAGTTTATAAAGATCCTGAGCTGATTCCGTCGGCACGCCCTGGACAAAACACTCTACGCCGGCCTGTTTCAGCCCGGAAAAGGCGGCAATGTCCTGTTCGTCGACCGACACGGTTTTGGCGACCTGCTTCTTACCTTCGACATAGTGCATGTTGCCAACGTTGATGCGTTTTACCGGCACGCTGCCGTTCACCAGGGTGAGGAAGTCCTGAGGGTTTTTGCAGACCAGCAGGATCTTCTGGCGGTCGGCCGCGCGGTGGATGTTGTCGATGACTTTTTGCAGCGGCCAGAAACGCACGGCGATCCCTTCCGCCAGCACCATCTCCATCAGGTTTTGCTGTATAGGGTCTTCCGCTACCTCATCATTGGCGACCAGCACCAGGTTAGCGCCGGAAAATCCGACCCACTGCACGCCAACCTGGCCGTGGATAAGGCGCTCATCAATGCGGCTTAAGACAATATTTGGCATGTTATTTCCCTTATTATCATTGTGTTAATGAGAAGATGGCTCACCGTGACAGGCCGCGTGATACTGACGCAGCACATCCTGAATATGGTCGATAATCAGCTCGTGAGGGCTGGCGGCCAGCTGTGCTTCGCGCACTCTGGCGTACTGAAGCGGCAGATACTGGCTGATTAACGGCAGCGGAAGGGGTTCATGGGCCAGGTTTTTGACCAGCACATCGTAAGCGTCGTCGATGTCGCGATCCGGCCAGTAATAGCGCACCCGATCCGAGTAGCTGTAGCCGCGCGCCAGACGCAGCGCATCTCCATTGCCGTGATAGTGCTGCTGCCAGTGTTCCGGATGGTCGAGCATCACGCTTTCCAGCACGTCCCTTAGCCCGGAACATTTGTGGGCCGGAAGCAGTTCTCGTTCGATGGCGGACAGCGAGAACAGCGCTTCACGCAGGGCGAAGGTCAGCGCCGGGCCTACTTTCAGTATTGCAAAGTGGTCCTCTACCAGCTGGCGTAGCGCCTGCGTTGTCTGGTAATCCGTCGAGTGCGCTTCAAACACCATGGTCTGTGACGCTTCGATCATTTTGCTTAACGCGCGAGATTTTTCCGGCTGGTAGTCAATCACCTGGGTGTGGTCAAACTCGACGCCCGGCTGGACAACAAGGCCAATAATTCGGGGCCAGATAGCGCTGAGGCCTTGTCCAGAGAAGGCGTTGCGATGCGCTTCCAGCGTGGCATTGGCCGCCTGTGGCGTGGTGACGGCCAGCTCGGCAAGGGTTTCGTGCGCACCGCCGGGAACCGGCACCTCTGTGCCGATGATGTATACCAGGTCGGCTTGACCAAAGTGGTCGATGCAGGTTTGTTCGGCAATGGCAGCTAACCTCGCCGCGCGTGCGGCAACGATATCGTCAGTGAGCGGTACCGGGTCGCCCGCGCAGGACATGCTGCAGTCGAGGTGTATTTTCTTGAAACCTGCGGCCACATAGCTGCGAATCAGCTCTTCGGCATGAGACATCGCCTCTTTTGCAGGCCGGGTTTGCCAGCGGTTTGGGCCAAGGTGATCGCCGCCGAGAATCAGGTTAGCGTGGGGGAAACGATGCTGTTCGGCCAGTTGGTAGACGAAGCCGCAGAAGTCCGCCGGCGTCATCCCCGTATAGCCGCCGTACTGATCGACCTGGTTAGAAGTAGCTTCGATAAGCAGGCTGGTTCCGGCCTCACGGGCATGGCGCATAGCCGCCTCAAGCACCAGCGGATGTGCAGAACATACGGCAAAGATCCCGCATTGGTTGTTCCGTTTATGGCTAGCGACAAATTCGGTCAACTGTTTCACTTTCCTCTCCACGGCGATGGGTTAAAACATTTTCTTTCGATTCATTTCATTTAATCGTGCCTGAATGGCGTTTGAGAATAAAAAGAAAGATACTGGAATTGAGATCTGTTTCGCAAAAGAAACATAATGAAATGTGGAGGAGGACAAAAAGCACCGTTTGAGCGCAGATTCCTGGGGGTTGCTTTCTGCTAAAAGAAAGGTGTTAATAGGCAAATAGAAATGAAACGAAAGATATATTGAAAGGTTACCCCATGAGCAACAGCGATACCGCAACGGACAAACGTATTCCGGGTACCAGCGAAAGACGCGAGCAAATTATTCAGCGCCTTCGCCAGCAGGGAAGCGTACAGGTCAATGATTTATCTTCTTTTTTTGGCGTCTCTACCGTCACTATTCGCAACGATCTCGCTTTCCTGGAGAAGCAAGGCATTGCCGTTCGTGCCTACGGTGGGGCGCTGATTTGTGAACCCGGCAGCGCGGTGGCTGAACCTTCGGTGGAGGATAAAAGCTCGCTGAATAAGTCACTGAAGCGCAGCATCGCGCGGGTCGCAGCCGATCTTATTAATCCCGGTGACAAGGTGATTCTGGACTCCGGCACCACGACGTATGAAATCGCCCGTCTTATGCGCCAGCATAAAGACGTGATTGCGATGACCAACGGGATTAACGTCGCCAACGCGCTGCTGGAAGCGGAAGGCGTCGAGGTGCTGATGACCGGCGGGCACCTGCGCCGTCAGTCGCTGTCGTTTTACGGCGATAGCGCTGAACAGTCGCTGCAAAACTTCCATTTCGATATGCTTTTCCTCGGCGTGGATGCCATCGATCCAGAGCGCGGCGTGAGCACCCATAACGAGGACGAGGCCCGTCTTAACCGTAAAATGTGTGAAGTCGCCGAACGGATTATTGTGGTCACGGATTCCAGCAAATTTAACCGCTCCAGCCTGCATAAAATCATCGATACCCAGCGTATTCACCGGGTGATTACCGATAAAGGTATTCCGGCAGAAAGCCTGAGCGCGCTGCGTAAAAGCGGTATTGATGTTGTGCTTGTCGGCGACTAGCTTTTCGTTTCTGGCGGGCCCGCGTGACAGGGAGGGTGAAACCCTCTATACTGCGCGCCGAAGCTGACCAGACAGTCGCCGCTTCGTCGTCGTCCTCTTCGGGGGAGACGGACGGAGGGGAGGAAAGTCCGGGCTCCATAGGGCAGGGTGCCAGGTAACGCCTGGGGGGGAAACCCACGACCAGTGCAACAGAGAGCAAACCGCCGATGGCCCGCGCAAGCGGGATCAGGTAAGGGTGAAAGGGTGCGGTAAGAGCGCACCGCGCGGCTGGTAACAGTCCGTGGCACGGTAAACTCCACCCGGAGCAAGGCCAAATAGGGGTTCACATGGTACGGCCCGTACTGAACCCGGGTAGGCTGCTTGAGCCAGTGAGCGATTGCTGGCCTAGATGAATGACTGTCCACGACAGAACCCGGCTTATCGGTCAGCTTCAACTCATTCAGGAACGCCCCGCAGGTGAAAGCTTTGCGGGGCGTTTTGCATTCAGAAACAATATGATGAATGACTGTCCACGACGTTATTCATGGAAGGAAAGCGGCTTATCGGTCAGCTTCAACTCATTCATGTCGAAACGCCCCGCACAGTGAGAGCTGGCGGGGCGTTTTGCATTCAGAAACAATATGATGAATGACTGTCCACGACGCTATTCATGGAAAGAAAGCGGCTTATCGGTCAGCTTCAACTCATTCAGAAACGCGCCGCAGGTGAAAGCTTTGCGGGGCGTTTTGCATTTAGTTCAGCGTTTTAAGCATGCAGATCTCGCAGCTGTTGTGGCCGGTGTTGCCGAGGCTACCGTCCAGATGTTCGAAACCGAATGTTTCGTAGAGCGCGACGGCTGAACTGAGCTCATCAAGCGTTTCAAGGTAGCAGTAGCGATAGCCGAATGCTTCGGCCTGCGCTATCGCCAGCGCCATCAGGCGTCTTCCTAACCCCATGCCCGTCACGCTGTTATCCAGATACAGTTTCTGCAATTCACAGTATTCTTCACTCGCGCCCTGCAATGGGGCGATGCCAACGCCGCCTAAGATTTTGCCGTCGCTCTCAACAATCCAGTAGCCAGAACCGGCTGTTTGATAGGCCGTCGTTAAGTCATTCAGCGCCGGATCGTGCAGGCTTACGCCTTCGAGATGATCGATTTTGTTATCGCGGAAGCTTTGGCGGATAACTTTGGCGATAGCGTGATTGTCTTCCGAGCGTATTGGCCGGATCCGGACATCAAGATCCCGCTGGCTGCGGGCATTAGCCAGCGCATGGGTCAGGGATTTGACTGACTGATAGATCTGCTGTTTTTCGCTGTCTGATTCCAGAGAAAGAGCCTGGGCCGTGAAGTCGTTAGCGTGTTCGGTTAGATCTTTAAGCGCGGCAACGCCCTCGTGGCTCAGGTTGAACACAGTGGCTCGCCCATCGCTTTCATCCTGCGTTCTTTCCAATAAATTGGCGCTTTCCAGGCCGCGAAGCGTTCTGCTGATGCTGGATTTCTCAACGCACAGCCGGCGCGCCAGCTCGGTTACTCCGGCCGCTTCGCGATCCAGCTCGATCAGAATATGGCTTTGTAACGGCGACAGATCGGTGCCGCTGCTTTTCCGGTTTAGCATCCCCAGCTCCCGCACCATTTCCCGTAGCGCGGAGCGGAATTCTTCAATTTCGTTGGTCTGCATGAAAACTCACATAAGGTTGAACGTATTTGGTTAACGATGTTAACTAGTTTGTGTATCATACCGAAATTACAAAGGCGGGCAAGAGACAAAGGGAGAAGAGATGAAGAACAGGGAACCTGATGCTACTGACAGAAAGATAGTGATCGGTACGATCGCCGTGGTGTTGATCTTTTATGTGCTGGTCGCTCTGGGATCGCTTTAATCGACAGGCGGTAAACTGGTGTGCTTCGGCATGTATTTGCCATAATGGCCATCAAGTTTCACGGCGGCGAATAATCATGATCAAATCCCTGTATATCGACAACTATCGTTCGGTGCGCAAGCTTTCTATTGATTTAGGAAGGCTGAACGTGGTGTTTGGGCCGAACGGATGCGGTAAGTCGAACATCTATAAGGCGATTCATCTGATCCACGGGGCGGGTTCCGGGCAGCTGTCCCACTGGCTTTCCGACGAAGGTGGGATCCAGAAGGCCATGTGGGCCGGCGATAGAGCCCGAGGCTACGCCAGCGCGCCGCGCAGGTTGACGCTGGCGGTAGAAACCGAAACGTTTGAATATGAGCTGCAGGTTGGGTTTCCCGAACCGCTTCCCTACCCGACGATGTTTGGCCTCGATCCTATCGTCAAAGAGGAGCAAATCTGGCTCAGTGGCTACCGGCGCCGCCCATCGTCATCGGTAATGCAGCGCCGTAATCAGACGGTGTTCCTCAATAGCGTCAACGGCGAAAAGGTCACCCATGCCGCCACGCTGTATGAAAATGAGTCTCTCTTTGGCCAGCTTGGCGAGCCGCATCTGTACCCGGAAGTTTCAAGTGCCAGGGAGACGTTGCGAAACTGGCGCTTTTACCACGAGTTCGACATTTCCAAAGGTGCAGCCTCAGGTGGGTTACCGCAGCCCGGTGCTTTCCGGCGATGGTTTAAACCTGGCCGCCGCGTTTCAGACGATCGTTGAGATTGGCGACAGCGAGCTGATGTTTACCGTGCTGGATGAGGCCTTCCCGGAGTGTACGTTTTTCTGCGATAACACCGGGGGGCGCTTCCAGATGATGATGAATCGACTGGGGATTAACCGGCCTCTGGAGGCTGCTGAATTTTCTGATGGAACGCTGCGTTTTCTGTGCCTGACGGTGGCACTGCTCAGCCCGAGGCCTCCGCAGTTTATTGCTCTCAACGAGCCCGAAAACAGCCTGCATCCGCAGATGCTTCCCGCGCTTGCCCGCCTGATTGCTGAAGCCAGCCGCTACACGCAGATTTGGCTCACCAGCCACTCGCCTGAACTGGCAACGCTTATCGAAAAACACACGTCGTTTACGCTGTACGAATTGGGTATCGAAAAAGGGGAAACTACGATGAACCAGCTTGCGTAGCGATGCTGCCCCTCTCGTAGCGAAAGAGGCAGGTTGTAAAACTAAACCGGTAGGTCGATCAGCAGGCCGCGCAGCGGCGTATCGGCTACCAGGGTGATATTCGCTTCATCTCGAATAAACGCGCCGTCGCCGCAGGTTAACGCTTCCTTCTCTTCGGACGATGTCACCGCGTGAACCGTGCCGTGAATCGACTGCAGGTAGGCACGCGGGCCATGGAGCTGGAAGTTTAGCTGTTCGCCTTTTTCCATCTCAATATGGTGGATCCATACCTGCTGGCGCAGCTGCAGGCTGTTATTGCTGCCGTCCGGCGAGGCAATTAGCTGATGCGATGCTCCTTTCAGCGGGACCTTTTGCACCAGCGGATTTTCACTCTCCGGACAGGCGTCCAGCCACAGCTGCATCCGCGTCAGTGATTTCTCTTTGCTGATGTTGTGCTCGCTATAGCTGATGCCGGGCTGGGTCGATAGCAGCAGAACTTCGCCCGCGCTTGCCTGGACATGGTTGCCTTCGCTGTCGCGGTATTCCGCTTCCCCTTCCAGAATCAGGTTGAGGATGTCTACCTTTGGGTAGCCGCGCGGCTGAAACGATGCGCCGGGTGCCAGGACTTCCTGGTTGAGCACGCGCAGGGAGGCGTAGCCCAGCAGTTTCGGGTCGAAGTAGTGTCCAAAAGAAAAGGTGTAGCGAGCCTGCAGCCATCCGTAGTCAGCTTTACCACACTGTTTGGCTGTTCTTGTCGTAATCATAATTCTTGACCTCTCTTTACACTAAACCCATGTTAAGGGTCTGGACGCTGCATTGTTAGCCAGTTAATCTGCTCGGTATGTTCAAATTTCCTGAATGAGAACGAAATGGCGAAAGAAAGGGCGTTGACGCTGGAAGCGTTAAGGGTCATGGATGCAATCGACAGGCGGGGCAGTTTTGCCGCCGCTGCCGACGAGCTGGGGCGCGTGCCGTCAGCGCTTAGCTACACCATGCAAAAATTAGAAGAAGAGTTGGATGTTGTGCTGTTTGACCGTTCGGGCCATCGCACCAAATTCACCAACGTGGGGCGTATGCTGCTGGAGCGAGGGCGGGTACTGCTGGAGGCTGCTGATAAGCTGACGACCGATGCTGAAGCGCTGGCGCGAGGCTGGGAAGCAAACCTGACCATCGTTACCGAAGCGCTGGTGCCGACGGAAAAATTGTTCCCGCTGGTCGACAAGCTGGCTGCTAAGGCTGACACCCAGCTGTCTATTTTTACCGAGGTGCTGGCCGGGGCCTGGGAACGGCTTGAGCAGGGAAGGGCGGATATTGTCATTGCGCCGGATATGCACTTCCGCAGCTCGTCGGAAATTAACTCCCGCAAGCTGTACAAAGTGATGAGCGTGTATGTTGCCGCCCCGGATCATCCGATTCATCAGGAACCGGAGCCGCTGTCTGAAGTGACCCGCGTGAAATACCGTGGCGTGGCGGTAGCCGACACCGCTCGTGAAAGGCCTGTGCTAACGGTCCGACTGCTGGACAAACAGCCGCGCCTGACGGTGAGTTCTATCGAAGAGAAAAGGCTGGCGCTGCTGGCCGGACTTGGCGTGGCGACGATGCCGTATCCATTGGTAGAGCAGGATATTGCCGAAGGCCGCCTGCGGGTGGTTAGCCCGGAGTACACCAATGAGATTGATATCATTATGGCGTGGCGACGCGACAGCATGGGCGAGGCCAAAGCCTGGTGCCTGCGCGAGCTACCTAAACTGCTGAAATAGAAAAGCGCGTTGGGATGACCAACGCGCTTTTTTCCCTTCCTCGAAATTACAGGCTGCCGGGCGTTCTGGCGGCTCTGCCCGCGGATTTAATCGTCTTACTACTACGCTGCCCGCCGAGGCTCTCCAGACGCATCTGGAACGGTGGGAACGGCATCTCGATGTTGTGCTCGCGGAAGCCTTGCAGAATCAGCTGATGGATTTCGTGACGCAGCGGCATACGGTGGCCCATTTCCGCCGCGTGAATACGCAGCTCGAACACCTGGATCCCCTGCTGGAGATCGACCAGGAAGGCTTCAGGTTGTGGTGTATCCAGCACCAGCGTGCAGCGGTGTGCGGCTTCGAGCAGGACTTTGGTGACCTCTTCCGTATTCGCTTCTGAAGGAGCTGGAATGGTGAGCACCACACGCGTAACCGAGTCCGAAAGCGACCAGTTGATAAACTGCTCGGTTATGAATGCCTGGTTCGGCACGATGATTTCTTTTCGGTCCCAGTCGCTAATGGTGGTCGCACGGGTGTTGATTCGCGTAATAGTGCCGGTCAGGTCGCGGATGGTCACCGTGTCGCCGATACGTATCGGCTTCTCGAAGAGAATGATCAGACCAGAGACGAAGTTGGCAAAGATCTGCTGTAAACCGAAGCCCAACCCCACGCTGAGCGCGGCAACCAGCCACTGCAGCTTGGACCACTCAATCCCCACCATCGAGAAGCCCACCAGCCCGCCAATCAGCAGCAGCAGATACTTCGTGATGGTCGTGATGGCGTACCCGGTGCCGGGCGTTAGGTTCAGGTGCTGAAGAATGGCCAGCTCCAGCAGCGCGGGCAGATTACGCACCAGCTGTGTGGTAATGATCAGCACCAGGATGGCAATCAGCACCGCGCCGAGCGTAATTGGCTCAATGCTTTCCACTCCCTGAACCGTTGAGGTCACGTCCCACAGCGTAATGTTGCCGAGGAAGCCAAACGCCGAATGGATTTCCGACCACAGAAAAATCACCGACAGCAGGGCAATCAGCGTCAGAATAGAGCGTACCAGGCGCAGGGACTGGGCGCTGATGGTATCGAGATCGACCTCCGGCTCGTCTACGGTTTCTACCGCGCCTTCAGTGCTGTTAGCGTGCGCCGTTTCTTCTTCTCCGCGGGCGCGCTGGGCAAGTATTTCAGCCCGACGCTGTTTGGCACGGTCAAACGCCAGGCGACGACGCTGAATCAGCATCCAGCGTCGGATAATGTGGTAAATCACCAGCAGTAAGAACCAGATAGCTACGGAGGTTTCAAGACGGGCCAGCAGCGCCTGAGCCGTCATCAGATAGCCGACGATAGCCGCCAGGATAGCCATCAACGGAGCACAGAGCAGCAGGTTCCACAGAATGGTGTTCACGATGTTGTCGCCGTCGCCCTGCTTATCGAGGTAGAGCGGCAGCCCGGCGCGTTTCAGGCTAAGCGTCACGATAGCCAGCGCACCGCAAATCATGATGAAGCATAGCCGGCCCAGCGAGCCTGTGAATTCACGGTCGTTGAGGTTATCGAACATAATCAGCGCCATGATCAGCGGTACAATCAGCCCGATGCTCAGAATGTAATAGCGCATTGCCCGGGCTACGCGTTCGCGCGGCCAGCCGAAGTGCACGACAAACAGCCCGGTAGGGCGCGCAAAAGTGGCGCAGATCATCACGCCCCAAAGCAGAGGCACCGTCGCGGTCACGCCGTCGCCTATGGCTACCGCGATGGGGTAAGGCCAGGCTTCCTGTAAACCATAGCCCAGCGTCGCCCACAGCACGGGGAGCGGAGAGGCGACCAGAATCGACCAGAACACCGTGCGCAAGGTCAGGCGGAAGTGGTCCAGCGTCACCTTTCCGACCTTGGCGCTGGAGCGCTCAAGAAATGCGGTGAAGTGGCGGCGCGAGCTAATGCTGAACCCGACCAGAATCAGCGCGCCGAATAGCGGCAGCAACGTCTCTTTACTGGTGACCATCATTACCGCCGCTTTGCCCAGCTGGCTGAAGGTGTCCAGAGACACCAGGCGCCGCAGGTCCTGCACGATTTCCAGCGGCCAGCTGATGCCGATTGGGCTGACGTCAGACGTCCAGAACAGGTAGCGGTGGGTCGCTTCGTTCACTTCTTTAAGCGCGTCTTCCAGCTGGCTGTTCGCCACTTTAAGCTTGGTTAGCTCAAGAATAAGCGTGTCGCCGCCCTGCAACAGCGAGTTCAAAAGCTCACGCTGGGTGCGAAGCTGCGCCTGCAGGATCTTATTTTGTTCGGCGGTCAGCGGGCTGCCGTCAGCCTGGCGAACCTGGCGTAGCTGGGCATGTTTATTGAGCAAATCCTCATAGTGCAGGCGTTCTACGCGCAGCTGAGCCAGCTCGGTGTCCAGCTGCTGCGGCTTTGGCATGTCCGGCAGGCGGGCAACCTGAGCGCGCAGTGCTTCACCCAGCACGTTCGAGACGCCCAGCCACTGGGACTGCTCCCGCAGCGTATTCAGCGCCTGGCGTACCTGCAGCGTCTGGTTATTGGCCTGACGTTGCTGAGAGGCCACCAGGTCCATGCGCTGGGCCTGCTGATTGAGCGCCTGAGAAAGCTCACGGTTGTTTTTGAACTGCTCGACGATTTCCGGCGGCAGGTTAGCGCTGGTTTCCGCCAGCTGCTCGGTGCTTTCCAGCGCCTGCTCTGCTTCACGCTGGCGCTGGCTATTGAGCTGATTTCTCAGGGCCTGAAGATAGGCGTCCAGCTGGGTGCTTTGCTTTTGCGCCAGCTCGGCGCGCATGCGAGAAAGCTCCTGGCGGTTGTTCGCGGAAAGCTGCGCCAGTTCGAGTTCATCAACCTGGGCCTTCAGACGTGCGGATTCGGCCTGCAGCAGGAAGTGCTGGGCCTGGGCGAGGGGCGTTCCACCGCTTTGCTGCGAGCCCGCACGGCGCTCGATGTCGTTGAGTTGCCGACGCGTATCCGTTTGCTGCTGCGGGAGCTGGCTTAGCGAGTCGCTGATGTCGCGAGTTCTTTCCTGCTCCTGCTGGGCAAGACGGCTTTTGTCCAGCAGCTGGCTGCTAACCTGCAGGATCTCCTGGTTTAGCGCATCGCTGGACATGCCCGGCGGCACGTCGTCAGGTTCATCGCGCAGGTTGGTTAACTGCTTGCGCAGGTTTTGCGAGAGTTTAGGGAAGTTATCAATGACTTGTTGGTATTGTTCGGCGCGTTCGAGTGAAGCTTTGCGTTCGTCTAATGCGTTTAGCGCTGACTGCAGTGCCTCTACAATCTCCGCCTGATTTGGCGTGTTTTTGGCGGCTTTAGCCTGCTCCAGTTCCTGCGAGATTTGTTTTGCGTCGGGAGCGGTGGCTGCGTACGCCCCCAGGCTGAGGCACCAGGCCATCAGGATAGTGATAATCAGGCGCACGTCAGTTACCTATAACGTTGCTGGCAAAGAGGGAAAACGCTGTTTCCCTCTTTGCCGTTTCAGCTGAAAACCAATGGGTTGATTTTCGTGGTTAAGTGCTGTGGTCTTTCAGGCTTCTGAGCTGTCAGCCGCCTGTTTTTCGACATTATTATGCGGTTTTCGGCGCTTCCGGTGCGTCTGCGTCGATTTCCAGAACCTCGTCAGGGATTTCGCTTACCGGGACTTCAGGTTCGATAACCGGCTCGGTGGAAACGGCAAGCGGTTCGCCGATTTTCGTCGCTGACAGGCTTTTCAGCTGTTCAACCAGGTTTACTTTGCCCGGCGCAAACAGGTTAATCACCGTGGAGCCCAGCTTGAAGCGGCCCATCTCCTGGCCCTTCAGCAGTGCCACAGCGCCTTCGCTTTCACCGGCAGGCCAGGTCCAGCGTTTGATTACGCCTTCACGCGGTGGGGTAATAGTCCCGGCCCATACGGTTTCAATGCTGCCAACAATGGTAGCACCAACCAAAATTTGCGCCATTGGGCCAAATTCGGTATCGAACAGGCAGATAACGCGTTCATTACGGGCAAACAGGTTAGGCACGTTTTGCGCAGTCAGGTGGTTCACGGAGAACAGATCCCCCGGAACATAAATCATTTCACGCAGGATACCGTTACACGGCATGTGTACGCGGTGATAGTCGCGTGGTGACAGGTAGGTGGTGGCGAAGCTGCCGTTACGGAACAGATCGGCCATCAGGTGGTTACCGGCGAGCAGCGCTTCCAGGCTGTAGTTATGGCCTTTTGCCTGCAGAATTTTATCTTCTTCAATGTGGCCCAACTGGCTGATCACGCCGTCGGCAGGCATGACCAGTACGTTCGGGTCGGTATTCATCGGGCGAACGTCATCGCGCAGCGGGCGGACAAAGAAGTCATTGAAGGTGCGGTAAGCTGCGGTGTCCGGCTTCTGCGCCTCGTTCATGTCTACTTTGTAGTATTTGACGAACAAATCGATGACCAGCTTGGTCAGCCAGCCAGCACGTTTGCTTGCGCCCCAGCCTGCCAGGCGAGTCAGCCACAGTTTTGGCAGAAGGTACTGGAGCGAAAGTTTAATGTTGTCTAACAAAATAGCCTCCTGGCTAAATGCCCTGATAGGTGGGCCGATACAGAAAAGGGGCGATTCTAGCGATGCCCAGCTTAATTGTCAGTTGTCAGTATCAGAAAAGCTTTTACGCGTTTTTACCTGCGCCATGCTTTCCAGAATACGGTGGTAGTTTTCGAAACGCGTTTCGGCTATCTCACCTTTTTCCACGGCTTCGCGCAGGGCACAGCCTGGATCGTTGTCGTGGCGGCAGTCGCGATATTTACAACGGCCTAAATAGTCATGGAATTCGACAAACCCGTGAGTGATTTGTTCAGGCTCCAGGTGCCACAGACCAAACTCACGCACGCCGGGGGAGTCAATTACGTCGCCGCCGCCCGGGAAGTGGTAAAGGCGAGAGGCGGTAGTGGTGTGCTGACCGAGGCCGGAAACGTCGGAAACGTCGTTTACCAGGATCTGTTTTTCAGTGAAGCCGAGCAGGTTGTTCAGCAGGCTTGATTTACCCACGCCTGACTGGCCGGCGAAGATGCTGATACGTCCAACCAGCTCGGCCTCAAGATCTTTTAGCCCTTCCGCTTTATAGCTGGAGACCATCAGCACGCGATAGCCAATTTTGCGGTAGATATCCATCTGCTCGTTAACGAAGGCGCGGCCTTCATCATCCAGCAGGTCGGTTTTGTTCAGTACCAGCAGCGGCTCAACGTCGAGGGTTTCGCAGGCTACGAGGTAACGGTCGATAATGTTCAGCGACAGTTCCGGCAGGATAGCCGAAACGATGATTATCTGGTCGATGTTTGCCGCAATCGGTTTTACGCCATCGTAAAAGTCCGGACGGGTCAGTACGGAGGTGCGCTCGTGTACGGCCTCCACGATCCCTTTTTTAGAGACGCCTTCGGCGGCCTCTTTCGCCAGGCGCCAGACTACCTTGTCGCCGGTAACCAGCGAACGAATGGTGCGACGAATGTTGCAGCGGTGCACCGTACCTTCATGCGACTCGACGTCTGCATGCTGGCCAAAGCGGCTGATTACCGTGCCTTCGCGCGGTTCACCAAACTGGGCATCGTCGTAGTCGGCTTTCTCCACGGTTTTTGTCAGACGACGCTGGTGGTTTGCGTTGACGCGGCGCTGTTGTCCTTTGGAGAGTTTATTTTTGCTCAAGCGTACTAGCTCCTGGTCGCCCCTGGTGGGCAAAACCTCTATGATACACACTATTTTATACGAATTAACCCATCGTCAAGGGTGGGCGACGCACAAGAAGGGTGGAAAATAGCATGAGTGGAAACGAAAACAATCTGATTTGGATTGATTTAGAAATGACCGGTCTGGATCCCGAGCGGGATCGCATTATTGAGATTGCTACCCTGGTGACCGATGCCAACCTGAACATTCTGGCAGAAGGACCGACCATTGCGGTACACCAGTCCGATGAACAACTGGGGTTGATGGACGACTGGAACGTTCGTACCCATACCGCCAGTGGCTTGGTTGAGCGCGTGAAGGCAAGTACGACTGACGATCGTGCGGCTGAGCTGGCGACGCTAGAGTTTCTGCAGCAGTGGGTGCCGGCGAACACTTCCCCGATTTGCGGGAACAGCATCGGGCAGGATCGTCGCTTCCTGTTTAAGTACATGCCCGAGCTGGAAGCCTACTTCCACTATCGTTACCTCGATGTGAGCACGCTGAAAGAGCTGGCGCGCCGCTGGAAGCCGGAAATTCTGCCGGGCTTTAAAAAGCAGGGGACCCACCAGGCAATGGACGATATTCGCGAGTCCGTGGCGGAGCTTGCCTACTACCGCGAGAATTTTATTAAGCTTTAAAGCAGTCCCCTCATCGAAAGGTGAGGGGAAAAGAGCCGCTCGCGATGATAAAATAATCATCTTGATGGTTTAACCAGCAGTCAGACAAAAAACGCGAAAAAAAACGTTTGAGGGCTTGCGACAAAAACGAATTCTCGTATAATGCGCCTCCCGTACCGATGCAGAATTTGCAGCGTTACACAGAGCGGGAATAGCTCAGTTGGTAGAGCACGACCTTGCCAAGGTCGGGGTCGCGAGTTCGAGTCTCGTTTCCCGCTCCAAAATTTGATTGGCTTTTACAGCCTGCACCACCCAAGCGGGAATAGCTCAGTTGGTAGAGCACGACCTTGCCAAGGTCGGGGTCGCGAGTTCGAGTCTCGTTTCCCGCTCCAAAATTTGATTGGCTTTTACAGCCACGCACCACCCAAGCGGGAATAGCTCAGTTGGTAGAGCACGACCTTGCCAAGGTCGGGGTCGCGAGTTCGAGTCTCGTTTCCCGCTCCAAATTTTCCTTTCAAGTAAAAATTATCCACAGCGCTTAGCAGGCGTTGGTGATGGTATTTTGCCGTTTTGTAATACGTCTATAAACAGACTTATCCACAGGTGCCTGTCTCTTCGCTCGTCTTCTACAAATGTAATATTTATTACATCAATATTTTAATTCATTGATAATTAACGATTTAATTTAATTTCGAAATATTAATGTAATGCTTGCAGAAATTTTGACGCTTGAATGACAACGCGTTTTTGAATGTTATGCACACGCTGTGGACATATCATGCGTCGCGTGGAAGTCCCTTTTCGATCACTCTCACCAGCCGCTGTTTCTTCGGCAACTGAACCTCTACGGCTTGCTCGCTTCGCCTGGCTAATTGTTGCGCAATCGACCATTCAATATGCTCGTCCAGAAGTGGGTGCTCACCTTTTCTCTGCTCAAGTGCGGCCAGGTTGGCTTCATCCCATGGCGCATTGCCCAGCGCAACGGCGATGTTACGCAGCCAGCGAAGATGGCCAATACGGCGAATAGCCGAGCCTTCGGTCACGCGCAGGAAGTGCTGCTCGCTCCAGGCGAACAGTTCGGTCAGGGGGGGCGAGTGAAGCGCCTTGCGCGGGCTAAAATCATCTTCCTCGCTTAGCTGCGAGTAGCGATTCCACGGGCAGATAAGCTGGCAGTCGTCGCAGCCGTAGATGCGGTTGCCGATTAGCGGCCTGAATTCTTCCGGAATTGCGCCTTCAAGCTCAATCGTCAGGTAGGAGATACAGCGCCGCGCGTCCACCGTATAAGGCTCGACGATGGCGTTTGTCGGGCAAATCGTCATGCAGGCTACACAGCGGCCACAGCCCTCTTCAACGGGCCCGTCGATCGGCAGCGGAATGTCTATCAGCAGCTCGCCGAGGAAGAAGAACGAGCCAGCCTCACGATTGAGGATAAGTGAGTGCTTACCAGTCCAGCCCAGCCCGGCTTTTTCCGCCAGCGGACGCTCAAGAAGCGGCGCGGAATCGACAAAAGGTCTAAAATTCAGCGTGGAGCAGTGGGTCTGAATCATTTCTCCCAGCTTTTTTAAGCGGTTACGCAAGACTTTATGATAGTCACGGCCCAGCGCGTAGCGGCTGACATAGCCCAGCTGTGGATTTTTCAGCGTTGAGGCGAAAGCGGCGTTAGTCGGAAGGTAGTTCATACGTACGCTAATGACCCTGAGCGTGCCGGGCATCAGTTCGTGTGGCCGTGCGCGCATCATGCCATGACGTGCCATCCAGTCCATTTCACCGTGATATTGCTTATCGAGCCATTCCTGCAGTTTTGGCTCGCTGGCGGTGAGATCGGTATCGGTAATGCCGACCTGCTGGAAGCCAAGATCTTTGCCCCATTGTTTAATGTTTTGCGCTAACTGATTGTAATCGAGGGGCTGTGACATGACGGACCATAACCTGAAAAAGTACGCCAAAAGTATACCACATTCGGTCTGGCCAGCGGACTGGCTGCGTAAAGCCGAAGTGGAGGCCGCCGATAGTCTCGGTATCACGCTTTATGAGCTGATGCAGCGTGCCGGTGACGCCGCATTTCAGATTGCCCGAAGGCGTTATCCGGAGGCTCATCATTGGTTGATCGTCTGCGGGCACGGGAATAACGGCGGTGACGGCTATGTTGTTGCTCGTCTGGCGCAGGCTGCGGGTCTTCAGGTGACGCTGCTGGCTGTCGAAACCGATAAGCCCTTACCTGAAGAAGCGAGCCAGGCTCGTGAAGCCTGGCTTAATGCGGGCGGCGTTCCGCACGATCCCGGTAAAGTCTGGCCTGTGGAAATCGATTTAATTGTCGATGCCCTGATGGGCATCGGCCTAAACAGCGCACCGCGCGAAAATATCGCTCAGCTTATCAAGCAGATGAATGAGCATCCTGCACCGGTCGTTGCGCTGGATATTCCGTCCGGGCTGCTGGCAGAAACCGGTGCGGTGCCCGGCGCGGTGGTTCAGGCGGCGGATACGGTCACTTTTATCGCCCTCAAGCCCGGTTTGCTAACGGGCAAGGCGCGGGATGTTGTTGGCAGGCTGCATTTTGCTGCGTTGGGACTTGAACCCTGGCTGAAGGGGCAGGAGGCGCCGATTTCCCGTTTTGACGCTCAGCAGCTTGCCGATTGGATCAAACCGAGACGCCCAACCTCGCATAAAGGGGATAACGGGCGGCTGGTGCTGATTGGCGGCGATAGCGGCACGGCCGGCGCTATCCGTATGGCTGGGGAGGCCGCTTTGCGTGCCGGAGCCGGTTTGGTTCGGGTGTTAACCCGCATGGAAAATGTAGCACCGTTGCTTACCGCTCGCCCTGAGTTAATGGTCCATGAACTGACGCCAGAATCGTTAGATGATGCGCTTGAATGGGCGGACGTGGTGGCGATTGGCCCTGGACTTGGGCAGCAGGAATGGGGCAAGAAGGCGCTGCAGAAAGTTGAAAACAGCCGTAAACCGATGCTTTGGGACGCGGACGCGCTTAACCTTCTGGCAATCAACCCGGATAAACGTCAGAATCGCGTCATTACGCCTCATCCTGGCGAAGCCGCAAGGCTGCTTAATTGCGCTGTGTCACAAATTGAGAGTGATCGCTTACTTGCCGTAAGGCGTTTGGCTAAACGTTATGGCGGAACCGTGGTCTTAAAAGGTGCCGGCACGCTGGTCGCCAGCCACGATCGTTTGAGCATTATCGACGTTGGCAATGCCGGGATGGGAAGCGGAGGAATGGGGGACGTGCTGTCAGGCGTCATTGCCGCATTGCTGGCACAGAAGCTTACCCCTTATGATGCAGCCTGTGCAGGCTGCGTGGCCCACGGCGGGGCGGCTGATGTGTTGGCCAGTCAACGCGGCACGCGCGGTATGCTGGCAAGCGACCTGCTTTCAACGCTTTATCTGTTTGTTAACCCGGATTTGAATACCTGAAGCCATGATGAATCGTGTTATTGCATTACCTGACGAAGCGGCAACATTACAGCTGGGTGCGAGCCTGGCGCAGGCCTGTGAAGGCGCGACGGTGATTTACCTTTATGGCGATCTTGGTGCGGGCAAAACCACGTTTAGCCGCGGCTTTTTGCAGGCGCTGGGGCACAAGGGCAACGTAAAAAGCCCAACGTATACGCTGGTCGAGCCGTATCAGCTTGAGAACCTGATGGTCTATCACTTTGATTTGTATCGTCTGGCCGACCCGGAAGAACTTGAGTTTATGGGGATCCGCGACTATTTCACCAACGACGCGATTTGCCTGGTGGAATGGCCGCAGCAGGGGACAGGTGTGCTCCCGGAACCGGATGTCGAAATTCACCTGAGCTACGAGGCGCAAGGGCGTGAGGCACGTCTTGCTGCCGTTTCCTCATCTGGTGAAGCGTTACTGGCGCGGTTAGCCAAATAGCAAGGATGACGGGATGATCTATCGCGTAAAAGGTTGGTTGATGGCCGGTTTCCTGCTGCTGTGCTGTGCACAAGCGGGCGCGGCAGCGCTTTCGGATATTCAGGTTTCTAACGGTGAAAACCAGGCCCGTATCACCTTCAGTTTTATGGGCGACCCGGAATATACCTTTTCGCAGGATAGCAAGCGAAGCGTCGCGCTGGATATTAAGCAAACCGGTGTGATTCGCGGGCTGCCGCTGCAGTTTAGCGGCAATAATCTGGTGAAAAGCATTAGCTCAGGGCAGCCGAAAGATGAGCAGTCTTTGCGCCTGGTGGTTGATTTAACCCAGCCCGGTAAAACCCGTGCCGTGAAGCAGCAAAATGGTGCCAACTATACCGTCATCTTTACCATTAACGCGGATGCCCCACCCCCTCCGCCGCCGGTTGTTGCTAAGCGCGTTGAGCCAGCGGCTCCCGCTCAGGCACCCGATCCGGCGCGTAACCCTTTTAAGCCGCTGCAGGTCACTGGCGTGATAAGTTCGAATACCGTGACTCGTCCGTCCGCTCGCGTTAACAACGGCGGTCCGTCGGATACCGTCGTAGTGGCTATTGATGCCGGACACGGTGGCCAGGATCCCGGTGCCATTGGCCCTGGTGGAACCCAGGAAAAGAATGTCACTATTTCTATCGCCCGTAAGCTGAAGGTGCTGCTGAACGACGATCCGATGTTCCGGGGTGTGCTGACGCGTGATGGCGACTACTTCATTTCGGTGATGGGCCGCTCCGATGTGGCGCGTAAGCAGAATGCTAACCTGCTGGTCTCCATTCATGCCGATGCCGCACCTAACCGTGATGCGACAGGCGCTTCGGTTTGGGTGCTCTCTAACCGCCGTGCTGACAGCGAGATGGCGGGCTGGCTGGAGCAGCACGAGAAACAATCCGAACTGCTTGGGGGAGCGGGTGATGTGCTGGCCAATAATCAGGCCGATCCGTATCTCAGCCAGGCCGTACTGGATTTGCAATTCGGCCATTCTCAGCGCGTCGGGTATGATGTCGCGACAAAAGTGCTGGCACAGCTTCAACGCGTCGGCTCTCTGCACAAACGCCGCCCTGAACATGCGAGCCTTGGCGTGTTGCGCTCGCCGGATATTCCTTCGCTACTGGTTGAAACGGGCTTTATCAGCAACAGTTCCGAAGAACGTCTTCTGGGCAGCGATAGTTACCAGCAGCAAATAGCACAGGCGATTTATGAGGGGCTGCGCAACTATTTCCAGGAACATCCTTTGCAGTCGGCACCGGCTCATGAGCAAACCGCCCGCGCGCAAGCAGGGTCGCCGCAGCAGGTTGCAATTACTAACTAAGGAGATGACATGCCGATTCAGGTTCTGCCGCCGCAGCTTGCGAACCAGATCGCCGCTGGCGAGGTTGTAGAGCGTCCTGCGTCGGTAGTAAAAGAGCTGGTCGAGAATAGCCTTGATGCCGGCGCCACGCGGATTGATATTGATATCGAGCGCGGCGGTGCGAAGCTTATCCGCATTCGCGATAACGGCTGCGGCATTAAGCAGGAGGAGCTGGCGCTGGCGCTGGCTCGCCACGCCACCAGTAAAATCGCCTCGCTGGATGACCTTGAGGCGATTATCAGCCTCGGCTTCCGCGGTGAAGCGTTGGCAAGTATCAGCTCGGTTTCTCGCCTGACTCTGACTTCGCGTACGGCTGAACAAAACGAAGCCTGGCAGGCCTATGCCGAAGGGCGCGACCAGGATGTGACGGTGAAACCTGCCGCGCATCCGGTAGGTACGACGCTTGAAGTCCTGGACCTGTTTTACAATACCCCTGCACGCCGCAAGTTTATGCGCACCGAAAAAACCGAATTCAACCATATTGATGAAGTGGTACGGCGTATTGCGCTGGCGCGCTTTGACGTCTCTATAACCCTCAATCATAACGGTAAAATGATCCGCCAGTACCGTGCGGTGCAGAACGGGGCGCCCCGCGAGCGTCGACTGGGGGCGATTTGCGGTACGCCATTCCTTGAGCAGGCGTTGGCTATTGAGTGGCAGCATGGCGATTTAACGCTGCGTGGCTGGGTCGCCGAACCTTCAGCGACCACCTCGGCTTTAGCGGAGATCCAGTATTGCTATGTTAACGGGCGCATGATGCGTGACCGTTTAATTAACCATGCGATTCGCCAGGCCTGTGAGGACAAGCTGGGCGTGGATCAGCAACCTGCTTTTGTGCTGTACCTGGAGATTGACCCGCATCAGGTAGACGTTAACGTTCATCCAGCCAAGCACGAGGTGCGCTTCCATCAGTCGCGGCTGGTGCATGACTTTATCTACCAGGGCGTGATTAGCGTCCTGCAGCAGCAAAGTGAGAACGCGCTGGTGCTGGAAGAAACGGCCGAAATCCCTGCTGAACGCTGGCAGCCGGAAAATCGCGTTGCTGCCGGGCGTAACCAGTTTGCGACGCCAGCGGTCGCGAGGGAGCCGCGCGATACTGCTCCACGCCAGGCCTCATCCTCTCCAGCGAGCGGCGGTCGTTCTGCCGAGACGGGTGGCACGCCGCTTTGGCCACATGCGGCTCCAGGCTACCAGAAGCAGCAAGGCGCACTATACCGCCAGCTGTTAGATACTCCGGAAGTTGATCCCACCCCCGCAGTTCGCGCTGAAGAACCCGCGGCGCTTGACGGCCACTCGCAAAGCTTTGGCCGGGTTTTAACGGTTTTACCACCGGATAAGGCCTTACTTGAGCGGCAGGGCAAACTTTCTCTTCTTTCACTGGTGGTTGCCGAGCGGTGGCTAAAACAGGCGCAGCTGGCGCCGGGAAGCGAAGGATTGCGCGCTCAGCCGCTGTTGATTCCGCTGCGGCTTAAAGTCAGCCGTGAAGAACACGATGTATTGGTTAAATATCAAGCGCTTTTGAAAGAAATGGGCATCGAATTTGATACCGATGCCCGGCAGATAACAATTCGCACGGTACCTTTACCTTTACGGAAACAAAATTTACAAATCTTGATTCACGAACTGCCAGGATACCTGGCGCAACAGGCAGAAGTTTCGCCGGGCCAACTGGCTATGTGGATTGCCCGCCATTTGGCGAGCGATCACGAACAGTGGACCCAGTCTCAGGCGATTGCCCTGCTGGCGGATGTTGAACGTCTTTGTCCGCAGCTGGTGAAATCACCGCCCGGCGGCTTGTTACAACCTGTTGATTTACAATCGGCGATGAACGCCCTGAAAGATGACTGAAAATAAAAAACTGCCACAGGCGATTTTTTTAATGGGGCCAACGGCCTCCGGCAAGACGGCACTTGCCATTAATTTGCGTAAAACTTTGCCGGTAGAGTTGATAAGCGTAGATTCGGCCCTCATCTATCGAGGAATGGATGTCGGTACCGCTAAGCCAACGGAGCAGGAACTCGCCCAGGCGCCACACAGGCTACTGGACCTTCTTGACCCGGCGCTGGCGTATTCGGCGGCGGATTTTCGCCGTGATGCGCTGGCCGAGATGGCTGAGATTACCGCCGCCGGGCGTATTCCGCTGCTGGTAGGTGGAACAATGCTCTACTTTAAGGCGCTGCTGGAAGGACTTTCGCCATTACCGTCGGCGGATCCTGAAGTCAGAGCGAAGATAGAGCAACAGGCGGCAGAGCAAGGATGGGGTGCGTTGCATCGTCAACTGGAACAGATCGATCCGGTTGCGAGCGCCCGGATTCATCCAAATGATCCGCAAAGGCTTTCCCGGGCACTGGAAGTTTTTTTCATTTCGGGTAAAACTTTAACGGAACTGACGCAAACGTCAGGAGAGGCTCTGCCGTATCAGGTGCATCAGTTCGCCATCGCCCCGGCGAGCCGTGAACTGCTCCATCAGCGAATTGAGCAGCGTTTTCATCAGATGTTAGCTTCAGGTTTTGAAGCAGAAGTGCGGGCGCTTTTTGCTCGCGGAGATTTGCATACGGAGATGCCTTCTATCCGTTGTGTCGGTTACCGCCAGATGTGGTCTTATCTGGCCGGTGAAACTTCATACGACGAGATGGTTTATCGAGGTATTTGCGCGACGCGTCAATTGGCTAAGCGCCAGATGACCTGGCTGCGTGGCTGGGAAGGCGTTCACTGGTTAGACAGTGAAAAACCAGAACAGGCATACAGCGAAGTGCTACAGGTTGTTAGTGCGAAGCATGGGTGAATGTGTACAATTGAAGCGTCAGCGTGCGCAAATTTTTACGCAGTTTTTCAGAGCTAATCGCTCTTGAGTGACAAACAACAAACATATAAGGAAAAGATAGAATGGCTAAGGGGCAATCTTTACAAGATCCGTTCTTGAACGCACTGCGTCGTGAACGTGTTCCAGTTTCTATTTATTTGGTGAATGGTATTAAGCTGCAAGGGCAAATTGAGTCTTTCGATCAGTTCGTGATCCTGTTGAAAAACACGGTCAGCCAGATGGTCTATAAGCACGCGATTTCTACCGTTGTTCCGTCTCGTCCGGTTTCTCATCATAGCAATAACACCGGTACCGGCGGTTCTGGCGGCTATCATCACGGCGGCAGCGCGCAGGCTGGTTCTGCGCCGCAACAAGACGGTGAAGAGACCGAATAAGGTCGCTTGCTGTTTTCCCGGTCGGGGGACCAGTTCAACTGTGTTCCCCGCTGGTCTTTTTGAGAGGTTATACGCTTGTTTGACCGTTATGATGCCGGTGAGCAGGCGGTGCTGGTACACATCTATTTTTCGCAAGACAAAGACATGGAAGACCTCGCGGAGTTTGAATCCCTGGTCTCTTCAGCCGGTGTCGAAGCACTTCAGGTGGTGACCGGTAGCCGCAAATCCCCGCACCCAAAGTATTTCGTTGGTGAAGGCAAAGCCGTTGAGATTGCCGAGGCTGTTAAAGCCACTGGGGCGTCGGTTGTGCTGTTCGATCATGCGTTATCCCCCGCCCAGGAACGTAACCTGGAAGCCCTGTGTCAGTGCCGTGTTATCGACCGCACGGGGTTGATTTTAGATATTTTTGCCCAACGTGCACGTACCCACGAAGGGAAGTTGCAGGTTGAGCTGGCTCAGCTACGCCATCTGGCTACTCGCCTGGTGCGTGGCTGGACCCACCTTGAACGTCAGAAAGGCGGGATCGGTTTGCGTGGCCCGGGTGAAACCCAGCTCGAAACTGACCGTCGCCTGCTGCGCAACCGTATTATGCTGATCCTCTCGCGCTTAGAACGCGTAGAAAAACAGCGCGAGCAGGGACGCCGTTCGCGTAATAAAGCAGACGTGCCGACGGTTTCATTGGTGGGCTATACCAACGCCGGTAAATCCACGCTGTTTAACAGAATTACCGCGGCAGATGTTTACGCCGCGGATCAGCTATTTGCCACACTCGATCCTACGCTGCGCCGTATTGACGTCGCCGATGTGGGCGAAACCGTGCTGGCAGATACTGTCGGTTTTATTCGCCACCTACCGCATGACCTGGTCGCGGCGTTTAAAGCCACTTTGCAGGAGACACGTCAGGCCACGCTGTTGTTACACGTGATTGACGCAGCCGACTTCCGGATGCAGGAAAACATTGCAGCAGTCGATACCGTACTGGAAGAGATTGAAGCGGATGAAATCCCCACTCTGTTGGTCATGAATAAAATCGATGCGCTGGACGAGTTTGAGCCGCGTATCGACAGGAACGACGAGAATGTGCCGATCCGCGTCTGGCTTTCCGCACAGACCGGTGCCGGTGTGCCACTGCTTTTCCAGGCTCTGACAGAACGTTTGTCGGGTGAAATTGCGCAGCATACGCTGCGTTTACCTCCCCAGGCAGGGCGCTTGCGGAGCCGTTTTTATCAGCTTCAGGCAATAGAAAAAGAGTGGACAGAGGACGACGGTTGCGTGGGATTAGAAGTTCGTATGCCTATCGTTGACTGGCGTCGCCTTTGTAAACAAGAACCGGCACTCGCGGATTACATCGTTTAGACGCAATTAAGCCGGCTCATAAATGTCCTGAAGACTATTTCCCCCTCGGGGGATATCACCGCACAACAAATATGGAGCATAAACATGGCGTGGAATCAGCCCGGTAATAACGGACAGGACCGCGACCCGTGGGGAAGCAGCAAGCCTGGCGGCGACTCTGGGGGTAACAAAGGAGGGCGCGATCAGGGGCCACCTGATCTGGATGATATCTTCCGCAAGCTGAGCAAAAAGCTCGGCGGCCTTGGCGGCGGGAAAAGTGGCGGTAGCGGCGGTGGTAATGCATCGCAGGGGCCGGGTAATCCTATTGGTGGACGTGTGGTCGGTATTGTTGCCGCTGCGGCGGTCATTATCTGGGCAGCGACCGGGTTCTATACCATTAAAGAAGCCGAACGCGGTGTTGTGACCCGCTTTGGTAAATTTAGCCATTTGGTTGAGCCAGGCCTGAACTGGAAACCGACCTTTATCGACAGCGTTCAGGCGGTGAACGTTGAATCGGTCCGTGAACTGGCGGCATCCGGCGTGATGCTGACCTCTGACGAAAACGTAGTGCGCGTTGAGATGAACGTGCAGTACCGTGTTACCGATCCACAACGCTATCTGTTTAGTGTGACCAGCGCGGATGACAGCCTGCGTCAGGCCACCGACAGCGCGCTGCGTGGCGTTATCGGGAAATACACGATGGATAAGATCCTCACCGAGGGTCGTACTGTGATTCGTAGCGATACCCAGCGTGAGCTTGAAGAAACCATCAAGCCTTACAATATGGGGATCACTCTGCTGGACGTCAACTTCCAGACGGCGCGCCCGCCGGAAGAGGTGAAGGCCGCGTTTGATGATGCTATCTCTGCTCGTGAAAACGAACAGCAATACATCCGTGAAGCTGAAGCGTACACCAACGAAGTTCAGCCGCGTGCTAACGGTCAGGCTCAGCGTATTCTGGAAGAGGCTCGTGCTTATAAAGTGCAGACCGTACTGGAAGCGCAAGGTGAAGTTTCTCGCTTTGCCCGACTGCTGCCGGAATATAAAGCCGCACCGGAAATCACCCGCGAGCGTCTGTATATCGAAACCATGGAAAAAGTCCTTAGCCACACCCGTAAAGTGCTGGTCAACGACAAAGGTGGCAACCTGATGGTGCTGCCGCTGGATCAGATGTTGAAGGGCGGCGCTCAGCAGCCGGCCGCGAAGAGCGATAACAGCGCAGCGAGCAATCTGCTGCGTCTGCCGCCAGCGTCCAGCTCAAACAGCAGTGCCAGCACTTCTTCGTCCTCCTCGAGTGGCGATGTCATGGATAGCCGTCGTGCTAACGCACAGCGCAACGATACCCAGCGCGTAGGGAGTGAATAACGATGCGTAAGTCTTTCATTGCAGTAATTATCATCGTGCTGGTCGTGATTTACACCTCGCTGTTTGTGGTGCATGAGGGCGAGCGTGGCATTACATTACGCTTCGGCAAAGTCCTGCGTGATGACGAGAATAAGCCGGTGGTATACGAACCGGGTCTGCACTTCAAGATCCCATTCATTGAAACCGTGAAAACGCTGGATGCGCGTATCCAGACGATGGACAACCAGGCCGATCGCTTTGTGACCAAAGAGAAGAAAGACCTGATCGTTGACTCCTACATCAAGTGGCGCATTAGCGACTTTAGCCGTTACTACCTGGCCACCGGCGGTGGCGACGTTTCTCAGGCTGAAGTGCTGCTGAAGCGTAAGTTCAGTGACCGTCTGCGTTCTGAAATTGGTCGTCTGGATGTGAAAGACATCGTGACCGACTCCCGTGGTCGCCTGACGCTTGACGTACGCGATGCCCTGAACTCCGGTTCAGCGGGTAACGACGATGAAGTCGCCACCCCTGCAGCGGATGATGCGATTGCTTCCGCAGCGGCGCGTATTACTGAGGAAACCAACGGTAAAGTACCTGTAGTTAACCCTAACAGTATGGCGGCGCTGGGTATTGAAGTCGTCGATGTGCGTATCAAGCAGATCAACCTGCCGACCGAAGTGTCCGAGGCTATCTACAACCGTATGCGCGCCGAGCGTGAAGCGGTTGCCCGTCGCCACCGTTCACAGGGTCAGGAAGAGGCTGAGAAACTGCGTGCTACCGCTGACTACGAAGTGACCCGTACGCTGGCAGAAGCTGAGCGTCAGGGCCGTATGACTCGTGGTGAAGGTGATGCAGAAGCAGCGAAACTGTTTGCAGATGCATTTAGTCAGGATCCAGACTTCTATGCCTTTATTCGTAGCCTGCGTGCCTATGAAGCGAGCTTCCAGTCTAACCAGGACATCATGGTTATGAGCCCGGACAGCGACTTCTTCCGCTACATGAAGACGCCAGCAAATAGCTCCCGCTAATTGCTGAGCAGAGTGAAAGAGCCGGTTTACCATTACCGGCTCTTTTTTTATGCCCGTAAAGGATGATTATGAATTCAACAATTTGGCTGGCGCTTGCCCTGGTATTAGTGCTCGAAGGGCTGGGGCCAATGCTTTATCCGCGTATCTGGCGGCGCATGATTCTGGCGATGGCGCAATTACCGGACACGCTGCTTCGCCGTTTTGGCGGTGGTCTTGTGGTTGCCGGCATCGTCATCTACTACATGTTGAGTCGCGCCAGCAGCTGAGTGAAATTTATCCGGCAGAAACCTATTTTGTCTACTAAAAGGGCTGTTCATCTGAGAAACCGATGGTAGAATCCTTTTTTAAGCAAACGGTGATTTTGAAAAATGGGTAACAACGTCGTCGTACTGGGCACCCAATGGGGTGACGAAGGTAAAGGAAAGATCGTCGATCTTCTGACTGAACGGGCTAAATATGTTGTACGCTACCAGGGCGGTCA
>NZ_DASYBS010000055.1:0-2273 GCF_036500665.1 Cedecea sp. | reverse complement strand
TTCACCGCAAAATCGTGGCTGCGTGCCGGAGGATACAAAGGGCTGATTGAATTTCGGCCAAAAGGGAATTGCCTGAATTGCCGCACCACCGAAATCTTCTTTTACCAATAACGCCGGTGGTCGCCGGATTTTAATCGGGTGGGCCGGGGTTGAACAACCGAAGGACGCCAGCCTTTTAATCACCGGAGTAACAGTTATGAACAAAGAAACAGTCTTTGTGTTTAACGCCACAGAGGATAAATCACAACTATAACCCCGTAGCCGCGCCAACAGCTGTGGGGGATATAAACGGTGCACAGCCTGGCTATGAAAAAGTTTTAAGAATCCAGTCAGTGAAGATAACTGGTGGAATCTTATTTCTGAAGATCAAGCCTATTGCTGCGTAAAGAAATTAATCGGATGCAATAGACATTAATATTTAAATGTAAATGTCGGAAGTTAACAAATGGGACTTTTTATTATGATGGAAATTAAATTAAGTAACGAAAGGTATTTCTTGTTGAATCCAGTAAAGCGTGTATTTCAGCAAGCAGGTATTCTGGGGCTTGGTGCAGTCTGTTTTCTACAACCTGTTATGGCTGCAAATCTGGGGAGCCAACAAGGACAGAACATCACAATTAATAACGGCGATCACGTCATCGCTGATGCAACCGACGCCAATGGCGTTTTATATGGTGTGATGAATCCTTATCTAAGCACCGGAAAGGTGGACCTGGGTAATAACGTCACAGTTACTGCAGCTACCCTGACTGGAACGGCACATGGTGTACTTCTTCACGGTGATGAAAGCACATTAACCGCTAACCGTCTCACGGTGAATGTCTCGGGTGAAAAGGCAACGGGTCTGTGGTTAGACGGGGATAAAACGCAGGCTGATCTGGGGAGTGGCAGTCATATTAAGGTGACAGGAACCGGCGGGGAGAGAGCCGGAGCCGGGATTGAACTCGACCACGGCTCCACACTACGTGCTGAGCGTCTCACAATAGAGACAACGGGTAACATCGGTACGGGCCTGAGTGTGGCTGGCCGCGGCAGCCTGGCTCATCTGGGGAGTGGGAGTACGATTAAAACGAACGGGCCTGAAAGCACGGGCGTTTATGTGGGAGGCCTCAACGGTAACGGCACCTACGGTCCGGCAGTCTTTACGGCCGACCAGCTCACCATTGAGACTCAGGGCCGCAATTCTTATGGCATGAATATCCAGAATAACTCCATCGCCGATTTGGGCCAGGGCAGCCAGATAACAACAGACGGTGAATATGCATCCGGTATCTGGAGCTGGGGCGATGTAAAAGCCGATGCACTCACTGTGTTAACCCGGGGGAACGGGATTGAAATTCTGGACGGAACCGCCAGTATCGGTGCCGGGAGTCACGTCAGCTCGGGATCGGCAGGTGCCCTGGTGGCCAATACGGAGTCGTTGGGTGCCGGCAATCCTGTGACTAACGTCACCCTTAACTATTTCGGCACGCAGGATAACCGCAATAGACTCTTTTCCGGGGGAGAATGGGGAGCTCTGGCCCGAGGGAAAGACGCCAGCATCAACCTCAAAAACACTGATATTACCGTTGACGGCCAGGGGCGTCTCTCGACCGGGCTGTTGGCACAGCGTTCAGCCATGATTGCCGGTGAGAATATTACGATCAATGGCGCGCAGGGTACCCGGGGTATTTATGCCGAGACTGGAAGTCAGGTCGACCTGACCGGCACGCTGGCGATAGCCATGGCCGACACCAGGCAGACCGCTATCGCGACCGAACACAGTGAGGGATCTGCGGCAAGCCGCATTAATGCCAGCGGGAAGATGGCGATAAACGGTGGTATTGAGTCAAAAGGGGGGCTTATCAATATCGATATGGCCTCAGGCTCGGTGTGGACAGGCAACGCCTTTAGCGACAATGTTAATGGCGGCGCACTAAATCTCTCGATGAATGACAGCCGGTGGAATCTCGTGAGCGCTTCTGACCTGGACAATCTGGCGCTTAACAACAGTACCGTTGATTTTTCGAGCGCCGCGCTGACTGATGATTATTATACTCTACAGGTGGGTACGCTCAGTGGGGCGGGTACTTTTGTTTTACGTACCGATATCGTTGGTGAAGGTAACGGCGTTAATAACGCCGGTGACAAACTGGTGGTGACAGGAGCCAGTTCCGGAAACCATTTATTAACGGTGCTCAATCGCGGCGACCTCAATACAACCGGTCATGAAGTCCTGACGGTGGTTGAAACTGCAGACGGTAAAGCACGTGGCACACTGTTTACCGCGACCT
>NZ_DASYBS010000054.1:0-2075 GCF_036500665.1 Cedecea sp. | reverse complement strand
GGTGCTGGTCTCCGGAAAAAATGATTTCCCCTCTGGCTGTATTCATATTCTCGATGACCAGGGGCGCGACCATATCTGGATGTTTAACCCCAACGATAACGCCTTTACCGCGAACGGGTCCATTCGCGCAGGTGCCAGCGTTTATGCCGGCGGGGCGATTTTCGAGCCCGGCGGTAATATCAATGGCGAAATCTGGGGTGGCTGGCTGAGCACATGGCTCGCTAATCAATTTACCGCACGGGATAACAACATCAATACCCGTGCCACCTGGGACTGGGCAAACAGTCAGTTTGCCGCACGGGATGAAAATATCAACACCCGCTCGACATGGGACTGGGTGAATCAACGTATTGGTGAAGTGCAGAGCTGGACGTTGCAGAACTTTGTCTCCAGCGTGCAGCTGGGCGCGGTGATTTCCACCTGGTGGCCGGCCGCGGGCGGTGACGCGCCTGCGGGTTACGTGCTGACCGGCGGGGATTTTAATGAAGACCAGTCTTATGTGCGCTACAAACCCGTACAGTTCTGGACGCGTGGCGGGTGGGTGAATGCGCAGGGGTAAACATGCAAAATATTAAAAATTTCAGGGTAAAACAGCCCACCAAAAAAGACACTGAAAAGTACGGTGCTGCCACTGCCGGTATACGTTTTTTCGAATCAGAAGACGGGCAGGACTGGTATGAGTGCCAGTCATTGTTTGCGGATAACACGATAAAAATCATGTACGACAGCGAGAATGTTATTCGCTCCGTCATTGATAAGCCGGTGCCGGAGCGTGGCAACATTTATGCCGTGTCGATGTTTTCCCCCGAGGGGATGAGCGTTGCAGAAATTAGCGAGAAGTTACCGGAGGGCTTCAGCATCAGGCGCGGGGAATGGGTATTCGACGGTAAAAAAGTTGTCCCGCGCACCTGGTCGAAAGAGGAACTAATTGCGCAGGCCTGGAAAACAAAATCAGCACTGCTTGATGAAGCCGCACACGTGATAGCGCCGCTGCAGGATGCATCAGATGTTGAGATGGCAACGGAGGAAGAGTTACAGCAACTCAGGGCCTGGAAGACTTACCGCGTCCTCCTGAGTCGTGTCGATGTCAGTGCTGCGCCGGATATTGCCTGGCCGGAAAAGACGAGCGACTGAACACGCGAAAGAAACCCCTCCCTCACATTTTACACCGGAGACAATATTCATTTCTCTTACCTTCCTGAGCGGAAAAAACGGCGGTCAGGGGGGAGGAATAACCGTGGCTGCTCCCCGGTGTAAACTGTGAGGAACAGCCCCCCGTCAATTTTTACCACGAATTATCTACTAATTTACAGGGATTTATTATGACGAGTTGTGCTCTGGCTTTTAACGGGGAGCGTCTGGACCCCGTGAGTGAAACCTGTCACCTGGGCAATGGCTATCGGGCCTACAGCCCGGTTTTGATGCGCTTTACCCGCCCCGACAGCTGGAGTCCGTTTGGGGCTGGTGGAATTAACGCTTATGCATACTGTGCAGGTGACCCGGTTAACCGGGCAGACCCCACAGGGCATATGAGCTGGCAAACCGGTCTGGGGATTGGACTGGGGATTCTGGGTATCCTTGGGGCAGTATTTACCGGCGGAGCATCCATTGCGGCGGCTGGCAGCATCAGTGCCGCCCTGGCAGGGGCTTCGACGGTATCGCTGGTTGTGGGGACTACGGCGCTGGTGGCGGATGTCACCGGGATTGCAAGCGCGGCGACAGAGGAGAGCAACCCTGATGCATCGGCAGCGTTGGGCTGGACTTCACTGGCATTGGGGATATTGTCGCTGGGGGCAGGACTGGCTGGCAGAATGGTGAAGCCGGGAACTAAAACAGTGGCGGCAGCGTCGAGGAACATTGATGGATATGCCTCAGAGCAGATTGCTGCCTGGGACCGCGTCGCCACACGGGGTCTGGGGAGAGGGAAGCTTCTCGGGGGAATGTCCAAGACAAATAGTGCGCTTGAAAAATTTGCACAAGGTCACCCTGACGATTTTAGACTAGTACTCAACAAGCTGTCAGGAAGGGATATTGACCAACTTCGTGCAACTTCTACCACTATGCACAATGCAGTT
>NZ_DASYBS010000053.1:0-1809 GCF_036500665.1 Cedecea sp. | reverse complement strand
ATTCAAGGAACAGTTATGACAACGGTTACCCCCCCTTATGATCGTCCCGGGCAGGTCTCCGGCCCTGATATCCCTCAGCCCGCCACCTCCGTGGCAAAGAATACCCGCCCGGCCCCACCTTCTCTCCTTCTGATGAGGACGGCCAGTCCCGCTCTGGTGGCTGGTTACCGGAATACTGTCGCCGGCAGTCCGGCGCAGCTTTCCGAATTCCTGGGCCGGGAGCTGGTTTTGCTTGCAGGGGAAGACCCGCGAAACTTCACCCCGGCTGAACTTCAGCAGGTCACCGAATACAATCTCGGCCTCCAGTTGCAGAAGCGGTACGACGTTTATCAGAAATATACCCAGGACCAGCCTCCGCTGACTGAAGCACAGTGGCGTGAAGCGAAGAGGCGCACTCATGGTCAGTTTATGAAGGCCCTGAAGCAGGTGAAAGATAAATACCCCGGACTGAAACATGTTGATGAAAATGTCTCACTGCTTCAGCAGCAGGCCACAAAGCAGAACCGGGTTATGGGGGACCCGCAGAACGTGGAAAATGCATTAAACAACCATCCCCGGCGCACTCCACCAGGGGGAGAGCAGGCTGCCAATGGTCTCAGCGATTTTCTGAACGATACCCCGGCAGGCAGACTCTGGCGCGATTACACTCTCCTGGGTAATCTTGTAAAGTTTTTTGCCGGGCATGATGGGCGCGTTGCCTTTACAGCGTCGGAAAAGAGCGTTTTTACCGGCCATTTCAGCCAGTGGAAGGACAAAGAGGTGGTCCCCGTCCTGAAGCGGGGACTGAACGCCCTTTTCGAAAAAGGGGCAAACCGGCTGAGTTTCGAAGACCGGGAGATACTCCAGAAAGGCAGGCTGGAGGTGGTCACGCCGGTGTTTGAATATAAGTATATGCCCACCCGGCCAACGCCCCTGTCGCCCGGGGATACCGGCCCTTCCCGACCAGCAGAAGGCGTGGATGATTCTTTGGTCCGTAAAGGCATCACTGAACCGGTCGCTGGCCAGCATGTCCTGGTAATCAAAGCGGAACATCAGGGAAAAACGCGTTTTTTCACGTTTTCCACATTATCGGAAGACCGGCATGAGCCGGTCAGGGTGTTTAATGACCTGGGGAAAAACAGCGGAGTGAAAACTGTACTGGCGGGAGCGTTTCAGCATTATCCTGAGTTACAGTCAGCCCTGCAGCAGTCCGAGTATAAAAACGAAGCTCCCCGTGCTGACCTGACCCGTATTACCTTTCGCCATGGAGGCCCCGTATTCCCGGCAAAACCCGGTCAGGATAATATCAGAGCCATTGCAGACTTTATGGCTGAAAAGGAGGTGGACAGACTGACGGCCCCGCTTCTGCAGGCGCAGCTGACACCGACCACAGCAGAGTCACTGGTAAAAGGACTGCTGGAATTTACCGCAGGCTTTATTCCCTTTGTGGACTGTGCAGGCAATCTTCGTGACGGGAATTATCAGGATGCAGCCCTGCCATGCGTCGTGGATGGTCTGCCAGTTGTGGGGGGCCTGGTGGCAAAAGGAGGAGCCAAAATACTCCGGGTGGCCAGGCGCTGGCGAACACCGCGCCCGGACTTACCGCCAGTTAATCCCCGTAAAACCGTCATTACCCAGCCAGAAAAGATGACCGCACCAGCGCCGGCAAAGCTACCGGAACACTCTCCGTCGGAAGTCCCTCCGCTGGCGAGAACTGAATCAAAACCTTCAGACAGGGCATGGAAACTGGGACCTGCGGACCCTGATAATGGGTATCAGCGTGTGGTGGGGACGATGCACCCGGAAGGTTACCCGCTATACGCACGAAAA
>NZ_DASYBS010000052.1:0-4135 GCF_036500665.1 Cedecea sp. | reverse complement strand
TTAAAGATTAAACTGCCATGGGGCGCAGAGCACGAGCGCCAGCGCGCACTGCGTATGGCGGAAGGCTTCCCGCACGTTGAAGTTTTGCCAAAGCTTAGCCTGCAGCAGGTTGCCGAAGTGCTGGCTGGCGCAAAAGGCGTTGTCTCGGTCGATACCGGCCTCAGTCACCTGACCGCCGCACTCGACAGGCCGAACATCACGCTGTTTGGGCCTACCGATCCAGGCTTGATCGGCGGATATGGTCAGAATCAGTACGCCTGTCGCCCTGATCAAGGCAACCGTATGGCCGATATCCCTGCACAAAAAGTTGCAGAGCTTATTCGTGACAAGGTGCCAATGTAATGGGAACATTCTTCAAGCAGATATATCGCTATACGCATGCTCGCCCTTATCGGCATAACGAAAGTCTTTGGCCCTACGTAAAGATTACACGTGCCGCCAGCGGAGAAATCGTCGAGCTGTGTTATAAGCGACAACAGATGCCAATAGTACATCTTACGGACCTGAAAGGACGTTTCAACGGTAATATCCTGCTGACCGCCACTGGCCCATCAGTGAAAAACCTCTGTCTGGAAAAATTTCCCGCCATGCCCGCGATGGGGGTAAATGGAGCTTATTTTTTACATGGCCGCGTCGATTTTCAATTTTATGTCATCGTTGACATGGGATTTATCGATCAAAAACCTGAGATTATCCACAAAATAATCAACGATCCGTATCTGACGCTATTCACTACGGTGCATGGGATAGTCAAAATCATCGACAAGTTTTGTCTGGAAAGTGTCAAATGCAGATTCGCTGTGATAGAAGACGCCGCATTTAAAATCTATCAGCCCAAGATCGCCATTGATGATCTGCGATCAGCCTATGCCGATAACCGTGACGCAGTTTTTGCCGCTGATAGACAGGATATAGCCTTCACTCATGATATTCGCAGCGGCATATTTGATGCCGGAACCGTAGTTTACTGGGCGTTACAGATCCTCACATTCCTTGGTTTCAAGCAGTTCTTTATCATCGGTCTGGATATGAATAACTTCAATCAGCCGCGCTTTTATGAACTCGCAGAAAATAAGCTTCCCACCGATCTGGAGGATAAAGCCACAGACTGGGTAATGCCGTCATTTCGACATGCCAGTGACCAAATGAAAAAAAAGAATATTGCTATAAAAAACCTTTCAGTAACCAGTGCAATAAGTAATGATATTTTCGAAAAGGCCGATCCTGATGAACTATTTAAATAACGCTTTTCATCCGAAAAAACTATATGTGTTATTTTTTTTCCTTTTTTCATTTTTCAGCGTAATATTTTGTGGATTCACCAGGGTCAATAACCTATTTCATCTCTCAGCCATTCTATTCATTATCACGCTGTATTTTGATAAAGACCTGCGGATGGCATTTATTCACAACAGTGAAACTCGCCAAGGCATGACGTTTATCGCTGCGATGCTGCTCTATTTTTCCTTCAGTAACTTGTGGTCAGACAATCCGGGCAATATCGAATCCACTCTAACACACAGCGTTTATCTTCTGCTTTATCTGGCGATGCTAATTACCATCCTTAACGGTAGTAAACGTAATCAGTTATTTACCGCCATTGTTGCCGGGTTAACCATTCTGAGTCTGTATACTTTGCTGTTTGATGGCCATAATATTCTGCTACTCAGACAAACATTACCCAATAACCCTGGGCCACAAAACGTCATTGATTTAGCGGGGTGCGCTGCCATCGGTGTGATCCTGACGCTCATTGTATTTCGTGACACCAAAAAAAAGTTTATTCTTCTGGCACTGCCTATACTCCTGACCACCATCGCAATTACCCAGAGCCGTGGGCCTGTACTCTCGCTACTGATTGCCCTTATCGTCACAACACATTATCGTAGCATCAGTCGCAAAAATGTGGCCTATCTGACCCTATCTCTGGCGTTAGCAGCCGTCCTTCTGACATATTCCACCGCTGGTGAAATGTTGATCGGCCGCTTTGAGATGATATCTACGCAAGGTATGACCAGAGTCAGTATCTGGCACCATACTTTGGAGCTTGTCGCGCAGGCACCGTTTTTCGGTTACGGGTTTGATAAAGGGCTCAGCTTCACCAATTATACCGGCGAATATATTCGAACAACTCATAGCCTTTATCTTGGAGCCTTGCTGCAAGGCGGTATTATCGGGTTGATGTTTTTTTCTGCGGTGCTCATTTATGGGCTGCTATCAGCGTTCCGCCGAATGAAAAGCGGCATGCGGCTCGAGGCCGCGCTGTATATATTCATGCTGATATTTTATGCTTCACAGGGAATATTTGTGGTCGGCAATCCGTCGGAATCCTGGACCCTGTTTTGGTTCCCTTTAGGCGTCATAATGGCACAGCGACGCCTGGGCTGACATTGACGACCAAGCATCGCCACAAGGACAAAAATTATCTACCAGGACAGATGCTGCCCGACGTCGTTAAGGTCTGAGCTCTTATCACCACGGGCTCAGACCCTTTCCCTCGATTTATATTATCGACAATACTTTCTCCATGACTTTATCACTGCTGATGATGCTTAAGGGCTGACGACGTTGCTCTTCAGTGAGGCTCTGCGTTTCTGCTGGTACATACATCACTTGGTGCAGCTCAGGATTTTGATAAGGCCCTGTTTGTTCTGGGTTCGCGGTCACAAACAAACTGACGGTTTTGGTTTTCAACGCAATGGCCAGATGTAACGGCCCGGTATCACCGGTGACCAGTACATCCATATTTTTCATCACCGCCAACAGCTGTGGCAACGTGGTTTTGCCAATATAGCTGACAACCCGGCTTTGTTCTTCCGCTGTCAACCCCGCCATAAATTCACGCTCAATAACTTGTTCTTTCGGTGTCCCTATCAGGGCAATGCGATAATCTGGTGACCGTGCCAGCAGCATTTTCGCCAGGCCTGCAAACCGACCGACCGGCCAGCAACGCAGTGGTTCGGAAGCCCCCATCTGGAAACCGACCACCACTTCGCCCCACTGTTTTGGCTGCTGTGGGAAATCGACCGGGATAAACATTTCTCGGTTCTGCGTGTCGCAACCCATTTGCCCCACCAGATCCAGCTTACGCTGAATCAAATGACCTTTGCCACGAACGCTAATGCCCGTCAGCCACTGATCCATGCCTGTCAGATCGTTTTTATAGACGTCTTTAAACAAGTATTCGCACCCAGAAAATATCGCAGTGATGACGTCATAGGGCGCTTTGGAATGCAAAATCACCGCCAGTTGTGGTCGGTGTCGCCTCAGTTGGCAGATAACGCTGAGGATATCCTTGGCTTTGTGATCCCAATAAATGACGTGGCTAAAATAACTGCTGGTGCCGACCAGGCCGCCATTTTTATAGCTGGACACCAGAGTGATCTTTGCTGCGGGATAGCGCTCACGGATAGCACGGATAGCCGGAGTATTAAACATCAAATCGCCCAGCGCCGTAGTTGAAAAAATAGCAATACGGTCAAACTCGCGGTTTTTATCAAATGTGTGCTTATCTTTAAAATTACTGCCAATCTTTGTATAAAGTCGAAGACAGGCATTCGCGAGCTTAACTTTCCATTTCTTCGACATATCAGTTCACTTTAAGTTGATAATACTCGGCTAGCGTCATGCCCACCGTACGTTGCTGCAACCAGGCAAACAGCTGCTCCAAATCACGGTACAACACTTCAATATCCTGCTGCGTTTTAAAGGTCGGGCTCCCTCCTGGCATAAACTCGGAAGAATGAAGCATAAATTCAACGTAGTCATTCCCCTGAGCCAGACAGCGCTCAGCCACCGACTTCATTTTCTCCAGATTGCCGCCACTTGGCCGCAACCAATTCACAGACGGCGAGCGCCGCTTGCCACGCAGGCTATCGTAGCCCTGTTTTAGCGTATTCATCAGTGCCGAATGCTTATACTGGATGCTCATCGGTACTTCCAGCAGTGATGAAGAACCCGCTCTGGCGATATTGTCAGGATCGATAAAATAGGCCTGTGACGGAAAATGACGGTAGTCGGTGCCGCCATTGCCTTGTGGGTTACCCGGCGAATATTGCCAGTTAACACGCGGTGTAACCGAGCAATCTACCTGATAGCCATATTCTAATAGCAAGGCAGCATAATATTCATTAAA
>NZ_DASYBS010000051.1:0-60703 GCF_036500665.1 Cedecea sp. | reverse complement strand
AACTGGAACCGGCTTCCGGGATTTAATCTGCTAACGCTGGTAGTGAATAACGTCCCGTTTAAGGACGGGGTACAGGTCCACGAAACATCAGATCAGATCGTTGCCTGATTGCTCCGTACACCAGATTTGACAATAACTCCTGACGAAGCGATGGAACACGTTATCACAGCGCTGGGCTATGAAGTGTAGCGCTCGCCGTCGACAATATAACCCCATCAGGAATAGCCTATGATTGCCAGTATTCTTATCGGCCTGGTTGCGTTGATTCACCTTTATATTCTGGTGCTGGAGATGGTGCTTTGGGATAAACCCGCGGGTCAAAAAGCGTTTGGTTTAACACCTGAGTTTGCGCGTCAGTCGAAAACGCTGGCGGCGAACCAGGGGTTGTATAACGGATTTCTTGCCGCCGGATTAATTTATGGGCTATTGGCGGTCAGCAATGGCTACGAATTTAAGCTATTTTTCCTTCTTTGCGTACTGGTCGCCGGGTTATTTGGTGGTTTCACCGCCAGTAAGAAAATACTTTATGTACAGGCCGCACCTGCGGCATTGGCGCTGATTGCATTATTCGCGGGCATATAATCGAAAAAACCCGGCAAACGCCGGGTCACCATAAGGCTATCATCATTAATATAATTGGTGATCGACCGGATCTTTTTTAGAGTGGTTCCGGACCCTCCAGAGGAGGAGAAATATAGGCATATTTCGACAGCGGAATGAGGGTTCATCAAGCTACCGAAGGCAAGAAATTATCCTGAGTTGCCATTGTTAGCAAGCGCCAGGTGATGATTTTTTTTGAATATGAATTTTAAAACTAAATTTTCCAGAATAATCAGACTGAGCAGATTGTCAGATTCGTCTATCCTTAAGAGGTTAGTTGCTTTTTTTGAATGGATTAACTGAATTTATCAGGAGTTTATATGGGATTTTGGCGAGTGGTTTTCACGATTATCCTGCCCCCGCTGGGTGTGCTTCTTGGTAAAGGTTTTGGCTGGGCCTTTATCCTTAATATCATTCTTACTTTGCTGGGCTACTTCCCGGGGCTGATCCATGCCTTCTGGGTACAAACCCGGGAGTAACCCGATGATGCAGCCTGCCCGAACCTCCCCGGTTGTGGGTAAAGGCAGTTGATACAGCGGGCCGTCACCAGACAAGCTGCTCGTACCCGAAGCCCACGGTTGTGGGCTTTTTATTTCTCTTAAATAAAAAAGAGTTCCGTCATACCCAGAAATAACGGTTTTGTTTATCCTTGATTAAGGTTTTCTTAATATTCCCGACATCTAAAAATAGCAAAAATGGTTGCGCTTGAAATTAATTTCCATTCAATTATTTTTCTTTCAAAACAAGGATGTACAAACCGTTACACGAAAGTACTGGGCATGATGTACGGGTAATTCGCTTTATTGAGGAAGCGTTTATTCTTGTCATTTTACTATGCCCGTGTTTTCACTCCTGAGGTTATAATAATGAATCATCTTTTGATTACCGGTGCGACTGGTTTCCTGGGCGGCGCGGTATTAGCCCGCTCCCTTTCTGAATCCTCTTTTAGTTCCGTATTGTTATTGGTGCGAGCGAACTCTCCTCAGGAGGGCGTGGCCAGAATTAGAAATAACCTTGCTAATTTTGGTTGTACTGAAGCTGAGCTGGCGCAAATTAACCCGGAAAATATATTACTGGGTGATTTAGCCGAGCCTGAACATTTTCTCGATGATGAAAGATTGTCCCATGTCACGCACGTCATCAACTGCGCCGCGGTCGCGTCGTTTGGCGAAAATGCGCTGATCTGGAAGGTTAACGTCGAGGGCACCCTGCAGTTTGCCCGTCGTATGTCACAGGTCAAAGGCCTGCAGCGTTTCCTGCACGTAGGCACCGCGATGTCCTGCGTGCCGGATGCGGGTACCCTGGTGACTGAAAGCATGTCGAGCAAGCCGGAAGAAGAGCATCTGGTGCAGTACACCTGGTCCAAATCCACCATTGAACGCATGATGTCCGAGCAGTTCCCGCAGCTGCCGCTGGTTATTGCCCGCCCGTCTATCGTGGTTGGCCACAGCGAGCAGGGCTGCCGCCCGTCCAGCAGCATTTTCTGGGTCTTCCGCATGGTGCTGATGCTCGGTAAATTTATGTGCTCGCTGGATGATAAAATCGACGTGATTCCGGTGGACTACTGCGCCGAAGCGTTGTTGCTGCTGGCGAAGAGCGAGTCGCTGAAAGAGAAGGTCTACCACATCTCTGCCGGGGACGTGAGCAGCATTCGCTTTGCCGATATTGATGAGGCGATGTCCAGCGCCCTGAACCAGACGCCTATCTTCTCCAATTACGAGCAGGTGGATTACAGTGAGCTGGTGAAGAGCCGCAGAAGTTTTAAATCTATCTACGGGCCGTGCAATGAACGCTTAATGCTGCGTGCGATGCGCCTGTATGGTGAGTTCTCCATGCTGAATGTCCGTTTCTCCAATGAGAAACTGCTGGACCTGGGCATGTCGCCGCCGCCGCGCTTTGTCGATTACATCAGCCGCTGCGTGGAAACCACCCGGGATTATTCGATTCCGGAGCTGATGAAGGTCGACTTCAAATAATAAAGAAGGGAGCGCAAGCTCCCTTAAGGCAGTCGACAAGATTTATTGTTCCAAAAGGTCTCTAACTTCGGTCTCATAAAAACAATGAATTATGTTCACTGACTTGCCCCAAACAGTCGAAAACCACGTTTTTCGGCTGTTTGTCATCAATATTAACGGGAGCGCAAGCTCCCTTTTTCACATTTAGCGGATCACCACTTCATTTCACCGGTATTCACTTTGGCGCTCATTTCCAGGGAGCTTTCATCGGCAAGGCCCGGATACTTTTGCTTCATCTCCGCGATGACCGGAGCGCTTTTCCCTTTTTTCAGCGCCAGCTCAAAGTCGGCTAAATAGTCGCCGGTAAAGACAACCGGAGCAGCCCCTGGCTTAACGTCTCCGATGTAGTGCCCCGGGATCACGCGCTGCGGCTTAAGGGCGGTCATTTCGTCCAGCACATCACGCCATTCCTGACGCGCGGCTTTGGTCTGGGAATCTGCCGTCCAGACGTGAATACCTGAACTGACGCCTACGCCGCCGAGGATCGTTTTATTGACCGGGATCCACAAATAGGCCGCGTGTGAGGCAGGTTGGCGCAGCTCAATTTTTTCACCGTCTACGGTGAAGGTGGTGTCATGCGTGACCTGAGGAACAAAGACTTTCTTCGGTGCGCCGTCCTTCAGAATCGGGCCCCAGTATTTGATCTTCTCTTCTTTTGTTTTATTGATATGGTCAACGACCAGCGGAGTGGCTTCAATTTTTACCTGCGGGTATGCCTTAACAATGGGCTCCAGGCCGAAGTAATAGTCCGGGTCACCGGCGGTGATAAGAATGCGGGTCAGCTTTTTACCGCTGTGCTGAATCATCTTCACCAGCGCTTCACCGTCTTTGACGCTGAACTGGGCATCAACGAGCGTGGCTTCCGTTGGGCCGCTAATCAACGTAGAGGTGACCGGGAATACGCCCTTGTCCTGCGGGTTGTAGACGTTGAGCGTCAGCGGTGCGGCAAAGCTTGCGCTGCTGAACAAAAGGGTGGCCGCAGCCAGGGTCTGTGTCTTCATCTCTTTCTATCCTGATCATCTGAATGAATAAGCCCGTTTGGGGATGAAAAACAGTTTAAATTGCATTATGTGAATCGTAATGGCTTTATTCGGGTAAGATGAGTTTCATAAATCGAGCAGATGAGCGAAATAATGGACAGGATCATCGCGGCAAAAGTCTATACCCGTATTTGTGAACTGGGCAGCCTGAGCGCGGCGGCGCGGGCGCTGAATATGTCTCGCCCGATGGTAAGCCGCTATCTGGAACAAATGGAGCATTGGGCCGGAGAGCGGTTGCTTCACCGCTCCTCACGCAGGCTAACGTTAACCCCCACCGGTGAACGCGTGCTGCAGCAAGCGCGTGCGCTGAACGCGGTGGCGGAAAGTATTGCGGCTCAGAAGCAGCAAGATTTACCGTCAGGTACCCTGCGCGTAGCCTGCTCACAGTTTGGCGCCCGTTATTACATCGTGCCTTTTTTGTCTGACTTCCTGCGTGACTATCCGGACGTCAGGGTCGAACTACACGTCAGCAGCGAGGCGGTGAACATGATTGAGGAACGTATCGATCTGGCCATTCGCATCACCAACGATCTTGATCCCAATATTATTGCCCGGCGGTTAGGGGAGTGTGAGTCTATGCTCTACGCTTCACCTGCCTATATTGAAAAGAGGGGGATGCTGCGCTCGCCGGCGGATCTTGAGCACCATAACTGCCTGCAATACAGCTATTTTCTGCGCAACATCTGGCAAATGGTGGATGAAAATGGCGAGCCGTTGAGCGTTGAGGTCAGCGGTAATTTTAGCGCGAACGACTCGGTGGTGCTGATGGATGCGGTAGCGGACGGCGTGGGGATTGCGATGCTGCCGGTTGAGGATGCGAAGTCGCGGTTTGAGCGTGGAGAGCTGGTCAACGTGCTCGAGGCTTATCCGCCAAGGTCGATGGGGATCTACGGTATTTACCGTAGCCGAAGCTATCTGCCTGCCGCGCTACGGCTGTTTCTTGCGGCGCTGGCGGAAAGGCTGGCGAAATAAATTAAGAAAAATCTCAGTATTTTGCCGCTATACCGTTTACTTTTTGTGCCAGGAATGTTCTGATCTCGCGGCAAAAAGTGAGGGGAGCAGAGATGTTTCAATTAAAACCGGGCAGCCTTGCGATGGTCATCGGCGCCCGTACCGCAGCCGGGCGGGTGAATATTGGTAAGGCGGTGGAGCTGTTTGGTTTGTGCCAGCCGGGCGAGCGTTTTGTTAACCCGGTGACGGGCGTTGTGACGCAGTTACCGCTGGAGGCAAACTACCCGCTGTGGCTGGTCACCGGCGAAGTTGTCGCCTTTGATGGTCGCCAGGGCTACGCTTTTGTGCGCGCTGAGCATTTAATGCCACTGGATAAAGATTTTTCCCTGCAGGAAGACGAGCTTCACCTCAGCTACTGATCCCGGCAGTGGCGTAAAAAGTCGGCCAGCACCAGCGCATGGTTCTGGCCGGTATTTTTGGCGCCATACAGCAACGTCAGCGTGCCGCTATCGCCGTGTCGGGCAAGCGCCCTGGCGGCTTCCAGATTCTGCGCAAGCTCTTGCCTGTAGCGCTCGCTGAACGTAGCGAAATCGATTGTTTCGCCGTGAAAGGCTTTGCGTAGCTCGTTCGAGGGCGCCAGTTCCTTCGGCCATTCATCGTAGCGCAGGTCGCTTTTTTTCATCCCTCTCGGCCACAGTCTGTCTACCAGCACCCGGTAGCCGTCATCCCCGGCCGGAGCTTCATAGACTCGTTTACAGCGGATCATGCCTTCTCCTTATCGACGTCTTCTAGCCTGCTTAACAGCTGCGGGATCTGATGCTCGGCAAAGACTTCGATGCCGTGCTGGCGCAACAGCGCCGCTGCCACGCCCTGACCCGGTACTGTTTTACCTGCAAAGTGACCATCATAAATTTTCTGGCTGCCGCAGGTCGGGCTGCCGTCGGTAAGAATAGCAAAGCGACAGTTATTCTCCTGGGCGGTTTGCAGCGCGAGCCAGGCGGCAAGAAGATAGGATTCAGTGACGTCCTTGCCATCGCTTTCCAGAATGGCGGCATGACCGAGAAATGCGGCTTCACCATCGCCGCCGCTAAGTTCAGCGGGAAGGCGCGGCGTTGGAAGACCGGCGGCAAGCTCCGGGCAGTGGATCACCAGGCGGCCTTCATCCTGCAGGCGGGCGAGGGCCGCGCCAGTCTGCGATTTTTCGCTACCGTTATAGCGGACTTTAAATCCCATCAGGCAGGCACTAACCAGTATTTTTGTTTTCATCGTTTTTTATCGGCGAAGTGAACCTGCCACGGTACTACATTGTTTACCCCTCAGGGAAGGGGAGAGGACTGCCAATTTTTGCGGTTGTCAGCGTGCGGCAAAACGCCTACTCTGTCATTCCTTATGTTGTTCTCTTCCCTCAAACATAAGGCCAACAAAAGTATGTCAGACACACAGCTGAAGTCCACGTTACGTATTGCGCTTGTCGGCGATTATAACTCTGCGGTTATTGCTCATCAGGCCATTCCTCAGGCATTAGATAATGCGGCCGCTGCCCTTGGCGTTAGCGCGGATTATGACTGGCTCTCCTCACTGGAAGTGGCCAGTAATGAAGATCTCGTGGGCTACGATGCCATCTGGTGCGTACCCGCCAGCCCTTATCTGAATGAAGAGGCGGCATACCTTGCCATCCGCTTCGCCCGCGAAAACGGCATTCCTTTCCTGGGTACCTGCGGAGGTTTTCAGTACGCGGTTGTTGAATATGCACGTCATGTATTGGGTTGGGAAGATGCGGGTCATGCTGAAACCGCAAGCGAAGGCCGTCTGGTGATTGGCCGCCTGAGCTGCTCGCTGGTGGAGGTTTCGGATACGATTACGCTTTTGCCTGACTCTATTGCCGGTCGAGCCTACGGCAAGACGGAAATCGAAGAGGGCTACCACTGCAACTATGGCATCGCTGAATTTTTTGCCACTGCGCTTGCCGATGAACCGCTGAAGCCGACCGGCTGGGATAAGCAGGGCGAGATTCGTGCGGTAGAACTTCAGGGGCACCCGTTCTTTGTGGGGACGCTGTTCCAGCATGAACGCAATGCGCTGAAAGGAAAACCTTCCCCACTGGTTGAGGCATTCCTTGCCGCTGCGGAGAGATAAAACAGAAAGGCCCGCATCACGGGCTTTCTCTTTAACGAGGCCTGGTCGCCCGAAGAATTAAAAAGGCCGGGCGGCGCATCTCTTTTGCCAGCCGGGGATGCTGCGCCAGAGTTTCCTCTGTGGGCTTGGTTTCAAGCATTCGGGTGAGGGCAAAGCCGCTGTCCAGCAGCGTATTGACATAGGTTTCCGTGGTGCGATGGTATTTCTGCACATCTTCCACAAACCAGCTGGTATGGCGTAAGCCTTGCTGGTGGTAGTGATTGACCGGCCAGATAACCTCTTCTTTATACGGCTGCCAGCCTACCGGGAAAGCGGTACACATCGGATGTTCTACAGAGAAGATAAACTCCCCGCCGGGTTTTAATGCGGCAAAGATCGTATTGCTCAGGCGGGCAAAATCTTCAATGTAGTGTAACGCCAGCGACGAAATAGCCAGATCCCAGGTTTTACCCTCCGGTGAGAACTGCTCCAGCGGTAAATTGTGGTAGCTGATGTTTGCGTCCTGTGTGGCGGCACGCGCCTGGGCCAGCATCTTTTCCGAGAGATCAAAACCGGTCACGCTTGCCGCCCCGTGGGCGCGGGCGAAGCGGGCAAAGTCGCCAAAGCCGCAGCCCAGGTCGAGGATCTTCAGACCATCCAGAGCGGGCAGAAGGGAGTAAAGCTCGGGGATCTCCAGCAGCCCGTTAAGGCCGGAGTCCTGCTCCCGTAACCGGCGGTAATTTTCAAAAAATACCGGGTCGTCAAAAATGTTCTGCGGTGCTGATGATGCCATTCGATCCTCCTTGTGGGTCTGTTCAGGCTGCGGCTTACTCCGCCGCGCCGATCTCTTTCTGGCGCCCAGCATAAGCCCCAAAAATGCCCATGACGACAGAAAGTAGTGCGCAACCCAATAAAGGAATCGCCCAACTGCCCGTGATGTCATGAATTTTACCCATTACCGGCGGGCCAAAGGCGGCAAGAAGATAGCCCACGCACTGCGCCATACCGGACAGCGCCGCCGCCTGATGCGCGGAACCGGTGCGCATACCAATGAACGAGAGCCCCAGGATCATCGCCGCGCCAGAGCCAAAGCCGCCCAGCGACACCCAGAAGATAGAGAAGGCTGGCAGCAGCCACAGGCCGAGGGTGGCCATACACCAAAGCAGCGCCATCAGAGCGGCAATCCCGCGCTGGTCTTTCAGGCGGCTGAGGATCAGGCCGACAAACAGCCCCGGAATGGCGGTGGCGAGCTGCAGGATCCCGTGTATCGACCCGGCTTCGGCTTCGTTGTAGCCGTGGCTGATCAGAATAGAAGGCAGCCAGCCGATAATCACGTAATAGACCAGTGAGTTAATGCCCAGATACAGCGTCACCTGCCAGGCCAGCGGCGAGGACCAGATGCCGCGGCTGTGCAGCGCGGGGTTGCCTGAAAGGTTCATCACGGTACTGCTGCCCAACTGAGGCAGCCAGACAATCAGCGCCAGCAGCGGGAAAACCATCAGCGACAGCATCGCGCCGGACCAGCCAAAACCGTGCAGGGCAATCGGTACCACCATCACCGAGCCCAGCGCGGCGGCCACGCCCATCGTCAGCGAATAGGCGCCGGTGAGTTTGGCGACCTGGCCGGGGAAGTCGCGCTTAAGCAGGCTGGGCAGCAGCACGTTGCCCATCGCTATCCCGCAGCCGATGATGGCCGTGCCGATATACAGAAACGCGGCGTGGCCGGCGGAACGCAAAGCGATACCGGCGCAGATGATCAGCAACGCGCCAAACAGGCTGCGCTCGGTGCCGAAGCGGCGGGCGATCCCGGCGGCAAGCGGGGAAACAACCGCAAAGGCCAGCAGGGGCAGGGTGGTCAGAATACCAATTTGCGCGGTGGACAGCGAAAGTGCATCTCGCACCATGTCCAGCAGAGGTGCTGCACCGGTAAAGGTTACGCGCAGGGTGGTGGCAATCATCAGAATGCCGAGCAGAAGCAGAATGCGGCTCTTCTTGCTCGCTGAAGTCGTGGAGGTCATATGTCTGTGTCCTGAAAAACGGTAAGGCAAAGATACACGCTTCTGCCTTTTTACGAATCAAGCTAAAATGACAGATTATCGCTAAATTCGGACATACTATGGAACGTGACCTGGATCTCGAAGGCTTTGACCCGGACAGCATTGTGACGCCCGCGCTGGCCTTTCGCATTCGCGCCGCGCAAACCTACAACGAAAAACCCATCCACACCCACCGAAAAGGGCAGCTGATTCTGGCGCTCCACGGCGGTATTACCAGCGAAGTGACCAACTCGATGTGGATGGTGCCGCCGCAGTATGCGGTCTGGGTGCCGGGGCAAATGCCGCACAGCAACCGGGTGACGGCGGACGCGCGGCTGTGTTTTTTGTTTATCGAACCTGATGCGGTGGCGATGCCAAAAGAGTGCTGCGCGCTGAAGATCTCGCCGCTGGTGCGGGAACTGATTCTGCGTTTGTCTAACGTTACCCACGAACATCTCGGCTGCGCGCCCATTCAACGGCTGGTGCAGGTGCTGTTTGATGAGCTTCCCCATCAGCCGGTTGAGCAGCTCCAGTTGCCTATCTCCTCGCACCCCAAAATACGTGCGATGGCGGACAGTATGGCGAAAAACTTGAAGCAGAAGAAGACGCTTGCGCAATGGGCCGGTGAGATGGCGATGAGCGAGCGCAATCTTGCCTGGCTGGTGGTGAAAGAAACGGGGCTAAGCTTTCTACGCTGGCGACAGCAGCTGCAGCTTATCGTTGCGCTGCGCCTGCTGATAAGCGGAATGACGGTGCAAATCGTGGCGGAGTCGCTCGGCTATGACTCCACCACGGCGTTTATCACCATGTTCAAAAAGGCGCTCGGCACCACGCCAGGGCGCTATCTGAGCACCCTGGCCGGGGACGATTTTACAGACTAGCCAGCTTAAACTGGGAGACGGCGGTATTCAGTTCGTAGGTCTGCGCCAGCAGCGACTCGGCGGCTTCTGAGGCCTGGTTCACCATCGCGGCGTTTTGCTGGGTGGTGACGTCCATCTGGCTGATAGCCGTGCTGACCTGCTCAATACCGCTGCTTTGCTCATCGCTGGCGTGGGTGATTTCGACCATCAGGGCCGCCACGCGCTTCACATCCTGCACCACGGTGTTGATGGTTTTGCCCGCTTCGTTAACCAGCTTACTGCCGCTGGCCACCTGATTCACCGAATCTTCAATTAACTCTTTAATCTCTTTGGCCGCACTGGCGCTGCGCTGGGCCAGGCTACGAACTTCACCGGCTACGACCGCAAAACCGCGCCCCTGGTCACCGGCTCTGGCGGCTTCCACCGCCGCGTTCAGCGCCAGGATGTTGGTCTGGAAGGCGATGCTGTCGATGACGCCAATAATGTCGGTTATCTTGTTGGCCGAGCTTGAAATGCCGTCCATGGTTTCTACTACCTGCGCCACAACCGCGCCGCCCTGTTCCGCGCTTCTTGAGGCGGTATTCGCCAGCTGGCTGGCGCTCTGAGCATTTTCGGCGTTCTGCTTAACCGTGGCGGTCATCTCTTCCATTGATGAAGCCGTTTGCTCCAGCGCGCTGGCCTGCTCTTCGGTGCGGGAGGCGAGGTCAATATTGCCGCTGGCGATTTCGCTGGAGCGGCTGGAGATCTGATTGCTGCTCTCGTGAACCAGGTGGATGACCATGGTTAACTGCTGGCACATGGTTTCCATCGCCGCCATCACGCTGGTTCTGTCGCCGTCGCGGACTTTTACTTCGCAGGTGAGATCCCCGCAGGCTACGGCGTTGGCAATTTCGGCCACTTCGCTCGGTTCTCCACCGAGGGAACGGAAAATGGTGCGGTGTACCCACCAGCCGACAACCAGCAGCAGTAAAACGGCGGCGCCTGAGCCAATCAGCTGCCATTGCGTCGAGTTGGCGCTGCTGTGCTGCGCTTTTCCGACCGCGTTATCGGCATACTGGCCGGACGCTTTGACGAATGACTCAATGCCCTTCTGATGGGCGAAGAAGTCTGTATCCGCCGCCTTTAGCTTTTCAAATAGCGGCGTCGGTGCGCCCGAGCGAATAAGCTCCACCAGGTCATTGGCATCTTTAATCATTGCCATCCCCGCACGGTATTGTTCTCCGAGCAGGTTTTCCTGCAGTTCTGGCGGCAGAGTGCTTTTCCAGTAATCAACGCGCTGGTGCCATTGCGCGCTCAGGCGTTTGATCTCCGCATCGGCCTGGTCGACGCTGAGCGTGCCTTCTACCACGCGCGAAAGCACCAGGCGCATCTCAATCAGGTAAACCGGCGCGGGCTTAATGTCAGACATCAAATCCTTAGACAGTAGGCCGCTTTCGGTACTTTGCGCGCTTCGATGGCTGCCGTAGAGTGAAATGGCGGTCACCAGGGCGGACATCAAAATCGAACAGCAAATTAATAGCAACAAATTGTGAGCCAGTGATTTCATTTTGCCTCTCCTGTTATTTGAAAAGCTTATCGGCGAGAGGGAATAGAAACTTTTCCATCGAATCTGAAAACTCCTGCCTCAGTCACAAATTTATGCCTGAAACAGGGATGTTTTTATTTTTAAAATAATCACTTAGCACAACTATTTATTACATCTATAAGTGAAAAATTTAACCGAGATTTAACTAATACATTTTTCGCATATGCAATGGAGGATTAAGCATTGGCGAGGGGGGAAGGCTTATGCGAGCGTAAGCACATAGCTCGCTTACAGACGGGATAACAAGGAAAATCAATGGCACAGGTAACGTCTTTATCTAAAACAACTTCACACAACATGACACGCAGCAAAACGGCTCTTGCCTCTCTGGTTCTGGCCCTGTCCGGCCTGACCTCCGCCGCGGTCCACGCAGACCAACTGGCGGATATCCACAAGGCAGGGGTAATTAAAGTGGCGACATTTGACGCTAATCCACCTTTTGGTTCCATAGATGCCAAAACGCACGATATCGTGGGCTATGACGTTGATTTCGCAAAAGCGCTGGCAAAATCCTTAGGCGTTAAGCTTGAGCTGGTGGCCACCAACCCGGCGAACCGCATTCCGCTGCTGCAGTCCGGGAAGGTCGATTTAATCGTTGCGGATATCACCATTACCCCGGAGCGTGCCCAGGTGGTGGATTTCTCTACCCCATATTTTGTGACCGGGCAGCAGTTCCTGGTCCCGGCTTCCGGGCCGGATAAGCTTGATGATTACGCGAAAGGGCGCGTGGGTGCGGTAAAAGGCACCACCGGAGAACAGGCGCTGGTGCAACGTTTCCCGTCAATTCGAGTGCTTTCTTATGATGATATCCCGCTGGCTTTTACCGCGCTGCGTAACGGTAATGTCCAGGCTATCACCCAGGACAGCACTATTCTTGCCGGGCTGTTGGCTGAAGCGCCGGATAAGGCGAAGTTTAAAATTCTGCCGGATCTGCTGAGCAAGGAAGAGATCGGCGTTGGCGTCAAGAAAGGGGAACCGGCCCTTTTGAAAGCGGTTAACGACGAGCTGGTGAAGCTGGAGCAAAACGGCCAGGCGGAGCAAATTTATAACGCCTGGTTTGGCCCTGAGAGCAAAACCCCGCAGCCGCGCAGTTTTAAAATTGTAGCCAAATAATATGTTTAAAAGACCGCCTCATTTGTCCGCAGCTTCGGCTGCGGATTTTTTGCATCTGCAGTCCGCCAGCGTTGAGTTTCGCAAAGCGAGCAAAAGCTATGGCGATAATCCCGTTCTGCGCGGTATTGACCTCACTATTGCACCGGGCGAAGTGGTGGCGATTTGCGGCCCCTCCGGCTCGGGTAAATCCACCCTGATAAGGCTTATCAACCAGCTCGAAACCCTCAGCGACGGCGACATTCTCATCGACGGAAAGCCAACCCGACGGTTGAGTCGTGCCGCGCTTCGCCGCCTGAGAAGCCGTATCGGTTTTGTTTTCCAGCAGTTCAACCTGTACGCCCATCTTACGGCCGAGCAAAACATTACGCTGTCGCTAACCCACGTTCATGGCTGGAACCGCGAAAAGGCGCATCTGCAGGCTTTGGTGCTTCTGACTCGTGTCGGTTTGGCGGAAAAGGCTCACCACTACCCGTCGCAGCTTTCTGGCGGGCAGCAGCAGCGCGTCGCCATTGCCCGGGCGCTGGCATCATCTCCGCAAATTATCCTGTTTGATGAGCCGACCTCGGCGCTCGACCCGGAGATGATCGGCGAAGTTCTGCAGGTGATGAAGGATCTCGCCCACAGCGGTATTACCATGATTGTGGTGACGCATGAGATGCAGTTCGCGCGTGAAATAGCCGATCGCGTGGTGTTTATTGACGGCGGGGAGATTCTCGAACAGGCCGAGCCGGATCGCTTCTTCCGCTCGCCGCAGCACCCGCGCGCGCGACGTTTTCTGCAAAAGGTGCTTGACCCGCTGCATGCTGACGCCAGGGCTGAGCCATGAACAGCTATTTTGACTGGGCTGGCGTCCTGACCGGGGCACCGCGCGCCTGGTTGATATCTGGCTTGTTAACTACCGCGTGGGTGACGCTTGCCGGGATAATTATCGCGACGCTGTTTACCGTTCTGCTGTTGGGGCTACGGCTCGCGGGTGGCCGTGCGGGGCGCGTTATTGCGGCGAGCTGGGTTTCAGTTTTCCGTAACACGCCTTTGCTGGTGCAGCTGCTGTTCTGGTATTTCGCCGCCTGGAACACGCTGCCGCAGAGCTGGCGCGGGTTTATTAACGATGATCGCAGCTGGTCTCAGCTGCCCGGCGGCGTCTGGTGGTTGACGCCGGAATTCCTCTGCGCGGCGTGGGGGCTTGGCCTGTTCACCTCGGCTTTTTTGGTGGAAGAGATCCGCAGCGGACTCCAGGCGGTGCCGAAGGGGCAAACCGAAGCCGCGCTTTCTCAGGGCTTTTCCAACTGGCAGCTTTTCCGCAGCGTGTTATTGCCGCAGGGGGTGGTTAACGCCTGGCAGCCGGTGGTCGGGCAGTATCTCAATCTAATGAAGCTCTCCTCGCTGGCAACGGGTATTGGTTTTGCCGAACTCACCAGTCAGGTTCGCCGGATTGAGAGCTATAACGCGCATGCGCTGGCGGCTTTTGCCGTCGGTACGGTGCTTTATCTGCTGCTGGGTCTGGCGATGAGCGGGCTGTTTACGCTTTTTGCACCGGGGCGGCGTGGGCAGCGAAAACCTGCGGCGATGAGGCAGGAGGCGCAGCATGATAGCTAACGTTACGGTGATTACGGATAACCTCGACTATTTGCTGTGGGGGAGAATGGCTCAGGGCGAGCCGGGGGGCGTGCTGTTAACCTTGATGATGGCCGTCGGGGCCGGCGCGCTGGCGCTTGTCATCGGGCTGGGGCTGGCGTGCGTGGCTTGGCGCTATGGCGGTATTGTGCGGCGTGCGCTTTTCATCTGGGCCGACCTGATCCGCGGTATCCCGCTGATCTTCGTCATCTTCTGGCTCTATTTTCTGCTGCCCGCCATTACCGGGCGCGACCTGCCGGGGCCGTTAACCGTGACGCTGGCGCTGGCCTGGTTTACCTCTGCAGCGGTGATGTATACCACCTTGGCGGCGCTGAACTCGCTGGCGAAGGGGCAAAACGAAGCCGCCGTTGCGGGGGGCTTTTCGCCGTGGCAAACGCTGAGGTTAGTCTTGCTCCCGCAGGCGTTGCGTAATGCCTTGCCGTCGTTTGCCGGGCTATTAATTGCGCTTATCAAAGACACGTCGCTGGCGTTTATCGTCAACGTACCGGAGCTGACGACCGTTGCCGGGCAGGTGAATAGCCGGGTACAGATTTACCCGGCGGCCATTTTTATCTTTACCGGCGTTGTGTATTACCTGTTATGTAGCGCGCTGGCCTGGCGTATTTACCGCTGGCAGCGTCAGGGCGCTAGTGTTTACCCACAATAAGGGACACCAGACCGGCCGCGATCAGCGGCCCAACGGGCACGCCGCGGAACAGAGCGACGCCAATGACGGTGCCGACAAGCAGGCCGCCCACCAGCGTTACGCCCCGCCCACCAAGCCACGATACGGCAATTCCGACGACGATCGCGACCAGTGATTTCCAGTGGGTGAAAGAGTGGATGAGATTGCTGGCGGGTAGGGTGCCGCTGGCAATGGGGGCCATTACGCCGATAGTCAGAATAATGATCCCCACCGTCAGACCCTGTTTCTCAATCCACGGAAAGAAGGTGCTAAGTGGAGTCACGCGCACAATAATCAGCACCAGAATTGAAACGGCAACGGTCGTATTGTGACTGGCAAAACCTAATCCAGCGAGGGCCAGAAGGATTAATAGCGTGGGGTCAAAAATCATGATATATCCTTGCCAAATAAGAGGTTTTTAACTTTTATTGTTGTGGTGAATGGCCGACAGCGATTCTGTGGCCGTTCATCATTCTGTCATTTTTGTGGTCAATAATTAAGCGATGTGACAGCAGGAAACGGCTTACAGGAGAAAAGGATGAGCGACCCGGCTTTATTCGATACGATGTGCATCACCGCAGTGTTCCTCGGAATAGCTTCGGTGCTGGTGCTGTCGGTCCTTTACCTCGAACGCCGCTGGTAGTTATTCCGGGCGGTGAAAATCAACCAGCTCCGGGCGCGCAATACGCAAGTAATCCTGTGTATCCATCACCACTGACTTTTCCAGCAAGCCCGCATTGAAGGCAATTTCCGAAAAACGCTCGAAAATAGACGGGTCGGCCACCAGCCGCAGCTGCGCGTGAAAGCTGAACGGCGGAATAGCGCCAAACACACATCGCGTTAATTCATCCACTTCCGCCGGGCTTGCCAGCGACGCTTTCAGGCCGCCAAGCTGCTGCGCCAGTTGGCTCAGATCCGCTTGTTTATCCGCCGCGAGAATGGCCAGCACGTGCAGCTTGACGCCGTTCCCTTTGACCTTGCAGACCAGCGCTTTTGCGCCCTGGCCAAGTTCGGTGCCGCGAATCGCCGAGACCTCTTCACATTTCCCCGCCGCGACGTGGTTTACCACGCGGTAGCGAGCCTGCTGCTGTTCCAGTAAATCGATGAGTTGTTGATGGATGTCTTCGCCTTTTGCCTGCGGTGTCATGGCACTACCTCTTGTCGCTTTTCTAAGTGTCCGTTTTGAATTTTTATCGTATCGCGATAATAGTTATCTGACATGCAAAAAATCAGAGAATAAAATGGCGAGTAACTTACTGACGCAGATGGGAAGCGCTACCGTGCGCGAATGTTTTTTTCAGCAAGAACCCGCCATTGAAAAGCAAAATGCCTCTGTTGTTGAGCTCGATTTTTACCAGCATCATGCTCCGGTACTGAGGGCACAAGGGCTGGGTATCCCTGACGTTTATTTCCTCAGTCAACAGGAGCGAAGGCTCGTTATTGAGTTCATTCCGCAGTACTTAACGCTGGAGGCACTGCTTGCAGCAACCGAACTTTGTGAAAAGCTGGCGATAATTCATCACAGCCCGCCGAAACCTTCAGGGGCATTCAGGCAGCATTCCTGGAGTGACGAGCAAACCGACCTGGCGCTGAGCATGCTCCAACTGCCAACAGACCAGGAGGCCGTATTGCTGAGCTTCCGGACGTGCAGCGATGAGCTGTTTGAGCCGCAGCAACGTGTGTCGGGTGATACGAATGCGGGGAACTGGGGGCGTCGTGCAAAGGGGGATTTGGTCTTGTTTGACTGGGAACGTTTTGGCTACGGCAGCCCGGCAATAGACCTTGCACCTTTGATTAAAGGCATGGGCGATCCCGCCAGCATCAACCAGATGGTGGAGCGCTATCGACAAGCCGCACCTCAGTGGTCAGTACCTGTTCTGGTACGGCATGTCGTTGTGGCAAAAGCCTGGTTGATTACGGAGGTGCTGAGTATTTTGCACCATCGTCATCCGCAGCTATTACCCAAATATCTCAGCTGGTATAGAGCAACATTACCTGGCTGGTTACCGATGGCGCAGCATCTGTGGGCACATCCACAGGGATAGCGTCACCAGCCGTATTCGGAATAGATTTCGCCGTTGATAATAGCGCTGATGGCCTGCTTAACATAGGGTACGGTGTTTTCCGGCAGCTGCCTGATATTTACCCATAGCAGCTCAGAATGCTTATCTGGTTCGGCGACGTAAGGCTGCCCCAACCAGTCTGAACAGAGAAAGAAGTGGCCCATCCAGGAGCGATCTTCGGTTTTAACGTGCATTGAATGACCGAGCTTTAGCTGTTCTGCCTTGATAGTGACGCCCGTTTCTTCATTTGCCTCTCTGGCCGCGGCGCTGAGCAGCGTTTCACCGTTCTCAAGTCCGCCCGCAGGCAGGCTGTAGAAGCCGTCCATCCAGCCGGTGTTGGCCCTGCGGATAAGACAAATTTCATCGTCACGGCGCAGCACAACAAAGACCGCGACGGAAAGCTGATAGCGTTCTCTTCTCATCATTTTCGACTCTTGCTTTTGTGGTCTGTAAATATATACAGTGTTATTGGCCAGGCGCAACGCAAAAACGGGTAGGGTGGTAAGGGGGAGAATCAGTGGAGAAGGCGATGTCGGGTTTCAAGCTAGAAATTTCTGATTACATCAGCGAGGAACATTCGCTGCCTATCGAAGCGGGGCTTAGCGAGTTTAACGCCGCCGTGAGCGGGCTTAACGATCGCATGCCGCTGGCGGTCGTCGTCCGCGATCCCAAAAGCGGAAACGTTGTGGGCGGGATGCTGGGACGTTCTTCATTGGGCGTGCTGTTTATCGATCTGTTTTACCTGCCGCCGGCGCTAAGAGCCCACGGGCTGGGAAGCGAGATCCTGAGGGCGTTTGAAGAAGAAGGGCGTAAGCGTGGCTGTGTGGCGGCCTTTTTATATACCATCAGTTTTCAGGCTCCCGATTTTTACCGCAAGCACGGCTGGGAAGAATTTGGCAAAATCGACTGTTTGCCCGAAGGCACCAGTAGGTATTTTATGAAGAAGGCGCTTTAGGTTAACAACAATAAAGGCCGGTCAATGCCGGCCTCTTATGCGTTGTACGCTTTTTAAATATCGTCCATGGTGTGGCCGACAACAATTTCCAGCGCGTTGCGGTAGACATCACACATTACCACATCGTCGGTGGTCTCCAGGGCGTCAACCAGCCAGATAATAATGGCTTTGTTGGAGACGGACTTATTAGCAGACAGAATGGCCGTGATTGCCTGAGAAATGGCTGCGTTTTCTTCGGCATGCCTGTCTCCGGTGCTTCTGATGTAATCGGATAATGCTTTGTCAGCAAGTCCGGTGTGCATTGCAGAGGGATTGGAAATTAGCTGTGTCGTCATAGTCACTCACCGTTTTCAGTTATTGGCCATGGGCCGCTAGTGGACGTTTTTTGCGTTACGCTGGTTAATCTCTACCGCTTTTAAACGCGCTTCTTTTTCTGTCTTTCCCGCTGAGGCCTGGGAAATATTGCCCTCGATTTCACCGATAATTTTCTGCAGCACTCGACGCCGCCGTGGATCCTGTTCTGTCATGAGCATCGCTTCTAATCTGGCCACCAGGGCGCGGGTGTTTATCGCGCTGTTGCCGTTGAGCAGCGATAACGCTGCTTCACCGATAATCTCATCCGTTAATTGTTCATCGTCGCTTCTCTGCATGTCGTTACTCCTGATTTCCCCGCCAGTGTTTGAATAAATGCTGGCATGAAGTCATTAGCCGGAGCCTGAGAATGAGGAAGGATTCAGCATTTACAACTCTGTGGCTTCACTCCCGAGAGGGCGCGCAGGCCATTAATCTTCTGGCACTCCAATTTGGCTATCACCTTAGCGGGTGAAAAGCATGCCCAGTAGCGCCTGATAATGCTTTTCCTCTTCTGGCTCGGAAACCCGGTCCAGGCGAGAGAGCAATTTTGTACAGATCGCCTTTCGGTTCAGGTTGCGGCCATCGCTAAGAATTTCGAGCACGATTTGCCCCATAGTTTCCTGCTGGGAGAGCGGTGCGGCGCCGCTGAAGTAGCGGGCAATATCGTTTTCTGCGGTGTTCTGGCCGGATGTAAAAGTGTTCTGTCGCATAAGTCGCTCCTGTAAGTTCACACTTTGCAAGATGTTAACTAAGTTATGCAATTGCTATAAAAACTGTACATAAAGGTGTATTACTTCGCTTGCTATTTTTTGATTAAAAGTGCTAATGATTATTTATCAATAAGTTATATGTATTTCTTTTTAACTTAATGATGCGCTAAGTTGTACATTTGCCTTGCGATGAAACGACGTCGAAAACGTTGGATGTTGTTCAGTTGTTTAGGTTTTGTTGAGTTTCTGGCGACGCCAGGGCAGGGATCTGTTAAGTTATGAGCTCTACTTTCCGCAGGGAACGACCATGCTCACCACTGTCATCTATCGCAGCCATATTCATACCGGCACCCCTTTTGAGGATTTGCTGGAGATGGTTACCGCGGCAAACGCGAAAAATATTGACGCAGATGTGACGGGAATACTGCTTTTCAACGGCACGCATTTTTTCCAATTGCTGGAGGGCCCGGAAGCTGGCGTGCAGAAGATTTATGACGCTATCTGTAAAGACGACCGCCATTACAACATTGTTGAGCTGCTTTACGATTACGCGCCGGCCCGCCGCTTCGGGCGGGTGGGAATGGAGCTTTTTGATTTAAGAGAGCACGATAAAAACGATGTATTGCAGGTTGTGCTGGAGAAGGGCACCAGCCGCTATCAGCTTGATTACGATGACCGCGCTTTAAGTTTTTTCCGTACTTTTATCGAGTCGACGGAAAAAGAAAACTATTTTGAGATCCCTCCGCGTGATTCATGGGAATTTATCATCGATGCGCCAGCTCATCCGGCATCCGGCAAGCATGTCCCCCGTGAACACATAACCTTTCAGCCTATTGTTGACCCGATGGCCCGTTCTGTCGCGGCTATCGAGGCGTTAGCCGCGGATCCTGTTTCAGCTGAAGCGCTGGATGGCGATGTTTACCAACGCGATCTGCTGAACGCGAAGGCGGCTTTTGCCGCAGCTCAGGCCGCTAACCTTGGCCGGCAAACGCTATGCGTCAATCTGCTGCCAATGACGCTGGTGATGATTCCTGGCACCGTAGAACAACTGCTGGCGGATATAGAAACAAACAGACTTGTCCCCGAGCAGGTGGTGATTGAATTCACCGAAAGCGAGATCATTCCTCATATGGAGGCGTTTACCGACGCCATCAGGCACCTTAAATCGGCAGGTATTAAGCTGGCGATTGACGATTTTGGCGCAGGGTTTGCGGGCCTGCAGCTGCTGGCGCAGTTTCAGCCTGAGAGACTCAAGATTAATCGGGAGCTGATTCGGGACATCCATAAAAGTGGGCCACGGCAGGCCATTATTCTGGCGATCATCAGGTGCTGCGCCTCGCTTGAAATTGCGGTCTCTGCCACCGGTATTGAACAACCGGAAGAGTGGATGTGGCTGGAGGCGGCGGGTATCTCGCACTTCCAGGGCAACCTGTTCGCCAAACCCTGCGGGGGAGGCGCTTTCAGGATTGCCTGGCCAGAACGTAAGGCCGAACTGTGATTTCTGTTCTGGTGGCTCCCTAAAAGCTTTTAGGTTTCACTTGTACAACCCGGAAAAAAATTGTACACATTGAACAAATTGACTAGTGTTTTAATGGAAGCGTGAGATCTGTGTACGGGGAGGGACACTATGGCCTATTACACTATCGGTGATGTAGCAGAGCGATGTGGCATCAACCCGGTCACCCTGCGGGCCTGGCAGCGCCGCTACGGTTTGCTGAAACCTCAGCGCAGCGAGGGCGGCCATCGGCAGTTTGATGATGCAGACGTTCAGCGCATTGAAGAAATTAAGTACTGGATGAGCAAAGGCGTTTCCGTGGGCAAAGTAAAAGCCCTGCTGGAGCGTAGCCACGTGCCGGAAGAGCAGCTGTGGGTGACGTTGCAGGAAGAAATGATGCTCCTGCTCAGGAAAGTAAACCCTGCGAAGCTGCGCGAGAAAATTGTGGCCCTGAGCCGGGAACACAGCCCCGATCTGCTTATCGACAATCTCTTGTTACCCGTCAGAAACAAACTCGCTCAGGATGAATCTACGGCTTCGTTGATGCGTAGCCTGCTCGATGGCGTGTTGATCCGCCACTGCGCTCAATGCCTGACAGAAGCGCAGAGCCAAAGTGGGGAAGAGATCCTGCTTATTGGCTGGCAAACGGACGATCGAACAGCCTTGTGGCTGGAGGCGTGGCGTCTATCCCGCAGAGACAAGAATGTTAACGTGCTTGCCGAGCCGGTTGAAACGTTACGCCCGGAGCTTTTCCCCGGGCAGCATATTTTTTTGTGGACGGGAAAAGCGCTGTCGGAAGCGCAGCAAAAGCAGCTTGCTCACTGGAAACAGTGGGGATATGACATTGAACTTCACCACTAAGTGAGAATAAAAAGCCGGTAAATTACCGGCTTTTTCGTTTCAGCGACTAATGTGTATCGCTGGTCTGCTTCTGAAACAGTTCCCGGAACACCGGATAGATATCATCCTGATCCCGAATATGCTGTATCGCGAAGTTATCGAAGGTGGCCTGCAGGTTTTCGTATTCACGCCACAAGGTCTGATGCGCCCGGCGGGTGATTTCGATGTAGCTGTAGTAGCGCACCACCGGCAGCAGTTTTTTAGCGAGAATGTCGTGGCACAGCGGCGAGTCGTCTGCCCAGTTGTCACCGTCCGAGGCCTGCGCCGCATAGATGTTCCACTGCGCCGGATCGTAGCGTTCCTGCACCACTTCATCCATTAATTTCAGGGCGCTGGAGACAATAGTGCCGCCGGTTTCCTGCGAGTAGAAGAACTCGTGCTCGTCCACCTCTTTGGCCTGGGTGTGGTGGCGAATATAGACCACCTCCACGTTTTTATAGGTTCGGCTCAGGAACAGATAGAGCAGAATATAAAAGCGTTTTGCCATGTCTTTGGTGGCCTGGTCCATTGAACCGGAGACGTCCATCAGGCAAAACATCACCGCCTGGCTGGAAGGTTCCGGGCGCTTTTCGTAGTTCTTGTAGCGTAAATCGAAGGTGTCGATAAACGGCACGCGGGCGATTTTTTCCCGCAGTTCGGCAATCTCTTTGCGCAGGCGTTCCTCTTCAAGCAGCTGCGCTGGCTCGCTGTGGCTGACCGCCTCCAGGCTCTCTTCCAGCGCGTGCAGCTGGCGGCGTTTACCGGCACTCATTGCCGTACGGCGCGCCAGCGAGTTTTGCAGCGAACGCACAACGCTGATATTGGCCGGGACGCCGTTGGAGGTAAAGCCCGCGCGGTGTGATTTAAATTCGGTTATCTGCCGGTGCTGGTTACGCTTCAGGTTGGGCAGGGCCAGATCCTCGAACAAGAGGTCGAGGTATTCATCTTTGGAGATCTGGAATACGAACTCATCCTGGCCTTCGCCGTCCTGGCTCGCCTGACCCTGGCCGCTCCCACCGCCGGCGCCGCCGCCCTGTGGGCGCTCGATGCGATCGTTTTGTACGAAGTGGTCGTTGCCGGGATGGACGCGGTGACGCAGGCCGCCGCGACCCTGATGAAACATCGGTTCGTTGATATCCTCATTTGGGATGGAAACGGACTCGCCGCTGTCCACGTCGGTGACCGAACGCTTGTTAATGGCCCCGGAAATCGACTGTTTTATTTGCGCCTTATAACGACGCAAGAAGCGCTGGCGGTTCACCGCGCTCTTGTTTTTGCCGTTAAGCCGCCTGTCTATGAAGTAGGCCATAGTTCCCCCAACTGCTTATGCCAGGTGCGCAAACGGGCCACGCCGCCCGGCGTGACCCGCAGGAAACTCCCTTAAGAAGACTTACGAACCCGCAGATACCATTCACACAGCAGACGAACCTGCTTGCGGGTGTAGCCTTTCTCCATCATCCGATCGACAAAATCATCGTGTTTCTTCTGCTCGTCGGTGGAGGTTTTGGCGTTGAACGAGATAACGGGCAGCAGCTCTTCGGTGTTCGAGAACATTTTTTTCTCGATAACCGTGCGCAGCTTCTCGTAGCTGGTCCAGTTTGGGTTACGACCGTTATTATGGGCACGGGCGCGCAGCACGAAGTTGACGATTTCATTACGGAAATCTTTCGGGTTGCTGATGCCTGCCGGTTTTTCAATTTTCTCCAGCTCCGCGTTCAGGGATTCACGGTCAAACAGCTGGCCGGTATCCGGATCGCGGTATTCCTGATCCTGAATCCAGAAGTCAGCGTAGGTGACATAGCGGTCAAAAATGTTTTGCCCATACTCTGAATAAGATTCAAGGTAGGCCGTCTGGATCTCTTTCCCGATAAATTCCGCATATTTAGGGATCAGGTAACCTTTCAGGTATTCCAGATATTTCTCTGACTGTTCCTGCGGGAACTGCTCGCGCTCGATTTGCTGTTCCAGCACGTAGAACAGGTGAACCGGGTTAGCCGCCACTTCTGCATGGTCAAAGTTGAACACGCGGGAGAGGATTTTAAAGGCGAAGCGCGTTGAGAGTCCGTTCATGCCTTCATCGACCCCGGCGTAGTCCCGGTATTCCTGGTAGGATTTGGCTTTCGGGTCGGTATCTTTCAGGCTTTCGCCATCATAGACGCGCATTTTTGAGTAGATGCTCGAGTTTTCCGGCTCTTTCAGGCGCGACAGGATAGAGAAGCGAGAAAGCGTTTCCAGGGTGCCAGGGGCACATGGCGCATGGGACAGTTCGCTGTGGTTAAGCAGCTTCTCGTAGATTTTGATCTCTTCCGAGATGCGCAGGCAGTAAGGCACCTTGACGATATACACGCGGTCAAGGAAGGCCTCGTTGTTTTTGTTATTGCGGAAGGTGACCCACTCGGATTCGTTAGAGTGCGCAAGGATAATGCCGTTAAACGGCAGGGCGGAAATCCCCTCTGTGCCGTTGTAGTTGCCTTCCTGGGTCGCCGTCAACAGCGGGTGAAGCACCTTAATTGGCGCTTTAAACATCTCGACGAATTCCATAATGCCCTGGTTCGCGCGGCACAGCGCACCGGAATAGCCGTAAGCATCCGGGTCGTTTTGCGCATGGTGTTCCAGCTTGCGGATGTCCACTTTACCGACCAGCGCAGAGATATCCTGGTTGTTTTCGTCACCCGGCTCGGTTTTCGCTATCGCGATTTGCGCCAGAATGGACGGCCAGACTTTTACCACGCGGAATTTCGTGATGTCGCCACCAAACTCGTGCAGGCGTTTCGCCGCCCACGGCGACATGATCGTGCCGAGATAGCGGTTAGGAATGCCATACTCTTTTTCCAGAATATTGGCGTCTTCCTGCGGGTTGAACAGGCACAGCGGATGGTCGTTGACCGGGCTGCGCTCGCCGTTGGCGCTCAGCGCGTAAATGGGCACGCGCTGCATTAATGCTTTCAGGCGTTCGGCCAGCGACGATTTACCGCCACCCACCGGGCCCAACAGATACAGAATTTGTTTCTTCTCTTCCAGCCCCTGAGCGGCGTGTTTCAGGTAGGCCACGATCTGCTCGATAGCCTCTTCCATGCCATAAAACTCTTCAAACGCCGGGTAGCGTGCCACCACGCGGTTTGAAAAGAGACGGGACAGCCGTGGCTCTGTGGCAGTGTCGACCATCACTGGTTCACCAATGGCCGTCAATAGCCGTTCTGCCGCATTGGCATAGGCACTGCGATCTTGTTTACAGATAGCAAGAAATTCCTGCAGTGTGAACTCTTCGTCCTTGGCAGCTTCATAACGCTGGCGATAGTGATCGAATATATTCATGGCATGCCGTCCTTTCGTTTTTAGCACAGGTTAAAGAGCCGTTGGTATGTGTAGTAGGGGCTCCCCGGAAGACGTCTGCTAAATAAACAGCAACCCTTGTGCCAGGTTGATACCGGGCATCGATGCTGCCGTATCAGCTAATCACCTTCCTAAAATAAAGCGTAGATGGCATTTGCAAAACTTGCATACGGTCAAAACTCAATTTCAATGACATATCAATAACTCATCCTAAAAATTTCGCTTTTGAGATAAGCGGCAGAGTTCGCTTTCACATGGCTGACATAAAGATGAAAATCCGCCGTCATCTGACTGCAGGATGCTAATGAGTTGGCTGAAGGTTGTGATTAAGTAAATTATTTGGGATGGGAGCCAAGGGCGGTTACACTTCTTGCGCTGATTATTTGATTAAAGGACTGAAAGGATTGTGACCAAATTCAAACTTCTCGCATTAGGCGTACTGCTTGCCTCCTCCGTTAGCGCCGTACACGCAGAGGGCCCATGGTCTATTGGGGCCGGTGCGCTGGTATCGCCAAACCCTTATAAAGGCGACCAGAACCGCGTTTATCCGGCTCCTCTGCTTGGCTATGAAGGTGACAATTTCTACTTCCGCGGCTTCAACGCGGGTTACTACCTGTGGAATGACGAAGCCGACAAGCTCTCCGTGACCGCCTACTACTCGCCGCTGCATTTCAGGCCGAAAGACAGCAACTACGACAGTATGCGCGCGCTGGATTACCGCCATTCTACCGTGATGGCTGGCCTTTCCTGGGTGCATAACACGGATTATGGTTTCCTGCGTACTGTGCTGGCCGGGGATATCCTCGACAACAGCAACGGCATCACCTGGGATACCGCCTGGCTGTACCGCTACAACGCCGATAGCCTGACGCTGACGCCGGGCGTGGGTGTTGTCTGGGACAGCAAGAAACAGAACGATTACTACTACGGCGTAAGCGGCAAAGAAGCGAACCGGAGTGGCCTGAACGAATATGACGCCGGCAACAGCTGGTCGCCATACGTTGAGCTGTCCGTCAACTACAAGCTGAACGCAGACTGGAATGTATTTGGTATGGGTCGCTACATGCGCCTGTCCAAAGAAGTGACCGACAGCCCAATGGTCGACAGTAACTGGACCGGCGTGCTGCTGACGGGTGTGAACTACAGCTTCTAATGGGTGCAAGTCATGCACTAAAACGGGGCGCTTGCGCCCCGTTTGCTTTTCTGTGGTGCAGAGGCTTACCGCCTTTGCCCTAAGCGGGTGAAACCCGCTTAGCCTTTCTTCGCCACGCTGATGGTCTGGCTCAGGCGAGTCGGTTTCTCCGCGCTGGCTTTTTGCTTTTTAGACGCGCAGGCGGTCTCTACGCAGACGAAGGTTTTGTAGCCGTCATCCGGCATATCACCCATCGAAATGGACAGCGCCGGACCCGTGTTCCAGCCCACCACGTTGTAATGATGGTGATGAACCACGTTCAGGGTGCGTTTCAGGCTGCTTGCGTCGTGAATGACGCTGCACTCCTCCGGCTCCAGGTAGAGGCGATCGGTGCGGTCCGGGAAGGTCTGCACGCCGTCGGTAAGCTGGCCAGCCGCTTCATTCAGTACCTTATCGATGTAAGGCTTGCCGAGGCCGCTGACTTTCACATCTGCGATATCGCCGACGTTGAAGTAGGTGTGCAGGGCCGAAGTGGTTTCGAACTCACCGTGCGCTTCCAGCTCAATTTCGCAGGTTTTCCCTAACTTGAAGCGGGCATACAGCGTGAACTCATGCGGCCACAGTTTCAGCGTTTCTTCGTTGTTATGCAGCTCAAAGGTCAGGACCACGCCGTTGGCGTCTTCGTTGTGCGCGCTCAGCGTCCACGGCAGGTTACGGGCAAAGCCGTGCGCTGGCAGGCCAGCCTTTTCCGCCGGGCCAAACCATGGCCAGCAAATCGGTACGCCGCCGCGCAGCGCTTTCCCTTTATGGAAAGGCGTGATGTCGCTCAGCCACAGCACTTCATCTTCTCCGACAGGCTGCCAGGAGAGCAGGTGAGCGCCCTGAAGCGCGAAGGACGCCCGCACCTGTGGATGATCGACCACGATGACGTCCAGCTCATCGTTTACGCGGCGGGTAAGGGAGGGGGTAATTTGTTCGACGACCGGAAGTGCAAAAATTTTATTAATCATTTCTTATTTCCTCAGTCCTGGGTCTTTCAGGCAAAAAAAAGGGCGACCGAAGTCGCCCCATAGGATCAGGTTCTCATCTCAACTTATTTGGAGATGTGAGCAATCAGATCCAGTACTTTGTTGGAGTAGCCAGTTTCGTTGTCGTACCAGGAAACCAGTTTCACAAAGTTGTCGTTCAGTGCGATACCTGCTTTAGCATCGAACACGGAAGTCAGTACTTCGCCGTTGAAGTCGGTAGAAACTACGTCATCTTCGGTGTAGCCCAGAACGCCTTTCATTGCGCCTTCGGAAGCAGCTTTGATTGCTTTCTTAATTTCTTCGTAAGAAGCAGCTTTTTCCAGACGAACGGTCAGGTCAACAACGGACACGTTAGGGGTAGGAACGCGGAACGCCATACCGGTCAGTTTGCCTTTCAGCTCTGGCAGTACAACGCCTACCGCTTTAGCAGCACCGGTAGAAGAAGGGATGATGTTCTGAGCTGCGCCGCGGCCGCCGCGCCAGTCTTTGTGAGACGGGCCATCAACGGTTTTCTGAGTCGCGGTGGTAGCGTGAACGGTGGTCATCAGGCCTTCAACGATACCGAAGTTGTCGTTGATAACTTTAGCCAGTGGTGCCAGGCAGTTGGTGGTGCAGGATGCGTTGGAAACGATGTCCTGGCCAGCGTATTTTTCGAAGTTAGCACCGCGAACGAACATTGGGGTGTTGTCTTTGGAAGGACCAGTCAGAACAACTTTTTTCGCGCCAGCAGTGATGTGCTTACGCGCGGTTTCGTCAGTCAGGAACAGACCCGTTGCTTCAGCAACAACGTCAACGTTCACTTCGTTCCACTTCAGGTTAGCCGGGTCACGTTCTGCGGTAACACGGATAGTTTTACCGTTAACAACCAGGTTGCCGTCTTTAACTTCAACAGTACCGTTGAAACGACCGTGAGTTGAGTCGTACTTCAGCATGTAAGCCATATAGTCAGCGTCTAACAGGTCGTTGATTGCAACGATTTCGATGTCAGAACGTTCCTGAGCAGCACGGAAAACGATACGGCCGATACGACCAAAACCGTTGATACCTACTTTGATAGTCATAGTATTCCACCAGCTATTTTTTAGTGAATAAAAGGTTGGCTGTAAAATTACAAAAACCTTACGCAGCGTCAAGCGGAATCGTGTCAATCATTGCGACAAATCAATCCTGTGACCAGGGTTTGTACGACTGAACGCCTCACGCTTCCTTTTGGGCTTAAATCCAAATGGGGACGATGCGGGGGATTTTAAACGCCAGTCCCAACAATAATGTGATTCACGTCACGCTTTGTGCCGTGCCAGAATTTCAGGCCTAAGTTTAGAACAAAAACCAGCACGGCGTTGTTAATTTTTTGTTAGAATGGTGCCGTGAGCTGTCCCAATTGAACTGACCGAGATGTACGCCTATGTCTAATCAATTACCCCCTGATTCAAATAAGAAAAACCTCAGTGAGATGCAATATTACGTGACCCAGAAGCACGGCACAGAACCCCCGTATTCAGGGCGTTTACTGCATAACAAACGCGACGGGATTTATCACTGCCTGGTGTGCGACGCGCCGCTGTTTCTTTCGGAAACGAAATATGACTCCGGCTGCGGCTGGCCTAGCTTTTACGAGCCGGTTAATCCGGACGCTATCCGCTATCTGACCGATAACTCCCACGGTATGGAACGCGTTGAAATTCGCTGCGGTACCTGCGATGCGCATCTTGGCCATGTGTTCCCGGACGGCCCTCAGCCAACCGGTGAACGTTATTGCGTCAATTCTGCTTCTCTTAGCTTTACAGATGAGCAAAACGGCGAGCAGGTTGATGGTTGAAGAATCGATTCAGCTAATTATTCCTCTGCGGGGTGAAAAATGAGCAATTTGGATGAGATGTTAAGCGTGATGACGCCGGAGATTTACCAGCGTCTGACGACGGCCGTCGAACTGGGTAAATGGCCCGACGGCGTGGCGTTAACCCCGGAGCAGAAGGACAATAGCCTGCAGCTGGTGATGCTGTGGCAGGCGCGCCACAACACGGATGCGCAGCACATGACCATCGACACCAACGGCCAGATGGTGATGAAGAGCAAGCAGCAGCTGAAAGCGGAGTTTGGCATCGAGCCCGCGCCGTTTGTGACCATGAAGCTGCAATAAGTAAAAAGGGAGGCTTTATCGCCTCCCTTATTTTTTATCGTGTTACTGATTATTTAGCGTGATCAATGCCCAGTGACTCGGCGAGCTGCTTCGCCAACTGATTGTTGTCATCCGCGCCGTACTCCCAGAACATCGCGCCGCCCAGGCCTTTTTCTTTGATGTACTCGGCTTTGATCTTCACCGAGCGCGGGTTCTCGTAAGAAATCGCGAACAGCGGTTTACCTTCAGCAGACTTCAGCGTCAGGTACGGCACCTTCGCGTCGTCATCCCACTCTTCGGTAAAGCGCTTGTGAGGATCGTTCAGCATCTTCTTTACCAGGTCGTTATATTTGACGTAAGTGTCTTTCGTCAAATCCACGCCCAGCGCGGTTTTAAACAGCTCCAGCTCGCGTTCACCGAAGTAGGGCTGCGTTACAGGGTTTTTCTGCGCATCGGGTTTTGACCAGTCGATGCCTGGCTCTACGGCGCGCTTAGGTACGCGGCCATAGAAGCCGATGCCCAGGTTCATCTGCTGCGGTTTCAGCCCGGCGGCCAGGTAGTTATTCACCACGAAGTCAGCGCTGTATTTGTCGGCTTCGGCCACCGTCGGCCATTTTTTCGAATCATAAAGATTCGAGTTGAAGTACTGCGTGCCGTACGCCATGTCGTAGGTCATCAGGTTGATGTAGTTCAGCACCGGCGCAATGGCCTTCACATCAACCCAGCTTTTCGGGCTTTCGGCGTTGGCCCCGACGGCAATAGTAACCAGTTTTTTATCGCCCACGGCTTTACGCAGCTCTTTCAGCAGGGCGGTGAAGTTATCCCGGTCCGCGTCGAGCTTATCAACCAGCCCCCACGCGCCGTTGACCGGGAACTCCCAGTCGAGATCGATCCCGTCCAGGCCATACTTATCCATCACTTCCTGTACGGAGCGGATAAACACCGCACGGTTTTCAGGCGTTGCCGCAGCGGCAGAGAAACCACGCGCGCCCCAGCCGCCCACCGACAGCAATATTTTCAGCTGTGGATTCTGTTTCCGCAGCGTCGGGAGGGTTTCAAGGTCAGAGATAACTTTGGGGGAAAGATAGATTTGATGGAGCTTTGACGCGTCTTTCAGGGCTTCGTTGGTTTCGCCTTTCTCGTCGTTATAAATCAGGCCAAAGGAGTAATTGAGGTGGGTAATCTGGCGCACATCAAGCTTATTGATATCCCCCCCGGGGCCGGCAGTAACGTCGCCGCCGCCGTTGAAGTAACCCACGGAAAGCAAAGATTCAGCCTGCGCAACGCCGCTGCAGGCGAGCGTCACCGCGGCCACCAGTGGTAACATTTTACGTGTGAATGACATAATGATTCCTCTTTGACGGGCACAACATAAAAGCTCCCCGGCCACGCTTAACAGACGAAAACGGCGGAAAGCGAAATCAGCTAACGTGCTGAATAAATTCACTGAATATTATTATGAGAGCGCTCCCAGTCGAGGGCGAGTAAAAAAAGCGTAGAGTGTGAGCGGAATCGATACAAAAGTGCGGGGCGGGGAGCCGCCCCTACAATTATTGGCAGGTAAAGTCTATTGGCAGGTAAAATCGGCGAAGGTCATTAACGTTGCGCCCTCAACCGCCATCTCCTGAAATGCCTCCAGGCTGCTTTGGGGACGCAGGTTCACGCCACGGCAGCCATCGGTGATGACGGTGACTTCATAACCCAGCTTCAGAGCGTCCAGCACGGTAAACTTAACGCAGAAATCCGTTGCCAGCCCCAACACCACCAGGCTGCGGATGCCCTGCTCGTGCAGCCAGGCATCCAGTTCTGTTTGCTGTCGATGGCCGTTATCGAAAAACGCGCTGTAGCTGTCGATAGCCGGATTTTGGCCTTTATAGACGATCTTATCGATGCCGGACGCTTTCAGCAGCGGGTGAAGTTTTGCACCTTCGCTGTTCTGGACGCAGTGATCGGGCCACCAGGTTTGCGTCAGGCCGTCGAGCGTGCCCTCCGTGAAGGGGGCAGCCCCTTGTGTACTGGCGAAACTTCCATGCTTTGCCGGGTGCCAGTCCTGGCTTGCTACCACGCTTTCACCGCGGGCGTTAAACAGCTCGATAAGCGGGTTAGCGACCTCAATGGTGCTGTCGCCTCCCGGGACGGCAAGCGCGCCACCGGCACAAAAGTCGTTCTGCAAATCTATCAGCAGTAAAGCACGCTGCGTCATGGCCGTTCCTTATTCGTCAGGGGTCAGTTCACCACGCAGATTGCGCGACATCGCGTCACGAATCGCCTGTGCGTCCAGCTTCTGGCTAAGCAGGTAGTGAAGTTTGGTCAGCGTGGCTTCTACCGTCATATCGAATCCGCTGATAACGCCTGCCTGCGCCAGCGCGTTGCCGGTAGCATAGCCGCCCATGTTCACTTTGCCGGACATACACTGCGTGAGGTTAACCACCACGATGCCGCGCGCGCTGGCTTCCTGCAACTCTTTAATGAATGCGCCCTGCTGTGGGGCATTGCCCACGCCGTAGGAGCGCAGGATCAGGGCTTTTACCGGCTGGCGCAGGAAGTTACCCACCACATCGGCGGAAATTCCCGGATAGATAGTCACCACGCCAATCGGCTGCGGCGTAATCGGGTGGACTATCAGCTCACCTTCGCCATGTGGCGCAGGCGGCGTATTCAACTTGCGGATGTGGATCCCGGCTTCCAGCAGCGGCGCAAGGTTAGGGGAGGCAAAGGCATCAAAGCCGTCGGCGTGTGCCTTGGTGGTGCGGTTCCCACGGTACAGGCGGTTGTTGAAGAATAGCGTCACTTCGTTGATGGGATAATTGGCCGCCACGTACAGCGAGTTCAGCAGGTTAATTTGCCCGTCTGAGCGCAGCTCGGCCAGCGGGATCTGCGAGCCCGTGACGATAACCGGCTTACCGAGGTTTTCCAGCATGAAAGAGAGTGCCGAGGCGGTAAACGCCATGGTATCAGTGCCGTGCAGGATCACGAAGCCGTCGTACTCGTCGTAGTGGGCCTTGATGTCGTCGGCAATGTGCTGCCAGTCTTCGGGCGTCATGTCCGACGAGTCCATCAGTGGGGCGTACTCGTGAATGGTGAAGTCGGGCATTTCCGGGCGATGGAACTCGGGCATCATCGCCAGCTGCCGCTGGAGGTGGCCGGAAACAGGAATGTAGCCGTGTTCAGAACGCTGCATCCCGATGGTACCGCCGGTGTAGGCAACGTAGATGGATTTCTTTTGCATGGGTTTGCTCGATGCTTTCGATATTTGCGGCAGAGTATAGAGAGGATGACGGAAAAAAAAAGCCCGGTTTAACCGGGCTTTGCTTCATTGAAGTAAATTAACGCACGTCGCCGCAGGTGAGGCAGAAGGCGTAACGGTTTTGCGGATCGTTCATGGTGCCGAACTTGTCATTCTGAGCTTTGACCGCCAGTGCGGCGTCGGCCAGCGGGGCTGGCAGATAAGCCTGAATAGCCTGCGGCAGCGCAGCGCGGACGGAACCGGTCATGGCGTTAAAGACCATGTCGGTAAAGGTCGCGTCATCCTGCCAGAACGCCAGGTGCCAGCTCTTCAGCTTCGCCAGCTCGGCGGCTTTGGCGACGGCATCGTCAAAGTCACCCAGGCTGTCTACCAGGCCGTTAGCCTTCGCATCTTCGCCGGTCCAGACGTGGCCCTGGGCAATCTGGTCGATTTGCTCAGGCGTTTTGTTGCGGGAAGCCGCCACCAGGCCGATAAAGCGCTTGTAGCCATTGTCGATGCTGAGCTGCATCATCTGCTGAACTTCCGGCGGCAGTTTTTTGGTCACGGCCACGTCAGCCAGCGGCGAGGTCGACACGCCGTCGGTATGGACGCCAATCGCGTCGAGGGTGTTTTCTACGGTGTTGATGACGCCGAAAATACCAATTGAACCTGTCAGGGTGCTTGGGTTGGCGATGATGTAGTTTGCCGGGGTGGAGATCCAGTAGCCGCCGGATGCCGCCATGCCGCCCATTGAAACCACGACTGGTTTGCCGGCATCACGCGCGGCAACAAGCTCTTCACGGATGGTTTCGGACGCAGTTACGCTGCCGCCAGGGCTGTTCACGCGGAAGACGATGGCTTTCACCTTCGGATCCAGGCGAGCTTCACGGATCTGCATGGCGGTAGTGTCGCCGCCGACCTGGCCTGGGGTTTCTTCGCCATCCATGATCGCGCCGTTGGCGAAGATCACCGCGATGGCATCGCCCTGGTCAGACGGTTTTTTCACGTTGTAGTCGTAAATGCTGGTGTAGCTAAAGTCTTTGTTAGCTTTGCTCCAGCCGAACTGCTTAACCAGCGCTTTGTCCACGGTCGCGCTGCTTGCCAGCTCATCCACCAGTTTGTTGTCCAGCGCATATTTTGCCGTATCGCCCCCCAGCTTCTGCAGGTTATCCAGCAGCGCCTGCGCGCCAGGGAACGCCTGCTGAGCGGTGATCTGGCGGTTTGCCGCGATGGTGTTCAGATAGTTTTGCCACAGTTCGCCAATCCAGCGGCTGTCCGCGTCGCGCGCGGCAGGTGACATATCGTCGCGAATATATGGTTCAACCGCTGATTTGTAGGTACCGACGCGGAAGACGTGAGTTGAGACCTTCAGCTTATCCAGCAGGGTTTTGTAATACAGCGCGTTGGTGGCGAACCCGTGCAGGTCAACCATGCCCTGCGGCGAGAGCCAGATTTTATTGGCAAAGCTTGCCAGGTAGTACTGACTCTGGTTATAGCTGTCGCCCATGGCATAAACCGGCTTGCCGCCGTCGCGGAACTCGCGCAGCGCTTTGCCGATGTACTGCATCGAAGGCTGGTCGGCCCCGGCGAAATCTTTCAGATCCAGCACGATACCGGTGATATTGCGATCGTCCTTCGCCTGGCGAATGGCGTCGACGATGTCGAACAGGGAGTTTTCCTGCAGGCGGTCTGAACTGGCACCGACCAGCTGGCGGCCAATCACGCCCAGCTTATTGCTGACCGACGGTTTGTCGACCACCACGCCGGTGATGTCCAGCAGCAGCGCACCACGCGCGGGCTCTGCTGGCGTGCTTTTTACCTGCATCCAAATTCCGACCCCAACCAGGATCAGCAGGATGAGGAATAAGTTGAGAATAAATTCCCGAATAAAGTTAAGCAGACGCCAGGTCCACTTAAAAAAGCCGCTAATAAATCGCCCAATGGTGCGCATGTTTTCTCCATAACCTTCAATAGGGTATTACCCGCACGCCGCAATGAGGCAGGCTAAAGCGGCGAAAGTAAAGGCTATCCTAAAGAGAGGGCGAGGAAATGTCAGCAGGAAATCGGGGCGAGGCTGTAACAAAAACTACGTCTGTGATAATTTTGTGAATGAAAATCATTTAACAGACTGGTGACAAGCTTTGCTCTTTGCCAGCCATTTCATGTAAGTAAGGGGCTTTTAAATGGATGCACTTGAACTTTTGATTAACCGCCGCAGCGCGTCCCGCCTGGCTGAACCTGCACCGGCAGGTGAAGTGCTGGAGAATATTCTGCGCGCCGGTATGCGTGCGCCAGACCACGGTACGCTCCAGCCGTGGCGTTTCATCGTGATTGAAGGTGAAGGTCGTGAACGCTTTGCCCAACTGTTAGAGAAGGCGGCCATCGCTGCAGGAATGGATGAGAAGGGCGTTGAGAAAGCGCGTACCTCGCCGTTCCGTGCTCCGCAAATCATTGCCGTGGTTGCGCATTGTGATGCTAATCATAAAGTGCCGGTGTGGGAGCAGGTTGTTTCCGCGGGCTGTGCGGTGATGGCGATGCAAATGGCGGCGGTTGCCCAAGGCTTTAACGGCATCTGGCGCAGCGGCGCATGGACCGAAAACGACATGGTTCGTGAAGGGCTGGGCGGTCGTGAGCAGGATAAAGTGGTGGGCTTCCTTTATCTTGGTACGCCGCAGCTTAAAGCCTCTACCACCATTAGCGTGCCGGATACCGCCGCCTTCGTTTCTCGCTTCTGATTGGGCGTTACCCTGCCGGGTATTTACCCGGCAGGGACTTCACTGCTTATTTCTTCTGCTGTTTCGCAAATTCGTCTTTCGCTTTCTGCAGCTGCTGCTGGAAGGCCGCATTGGTATGCAGCGTGGCCACTACGGCAGAGCCCACCACGCGGGCGGCATCGATATCGCTCTGCCAGTGGTAGCCGCAAATCACGCGGCTTTGACCCAGCTCGAACCCACGCTTGAGGATGTCGTTCTGGCGCTGAGGGTTAATTTCCGCCAGCACCAGTGCGGTGGCCCAGCCGATGGATGTATGCCCTGAAGGGTAAGAGCCGTTTTTCGACAGCTTATCCTGCTCTTTGGTGTTGCAGGTTGGCACGCCGTAGAAGGCAAACGGGCGGATGCGCATATACTTTTCTTTCGCGCCGCGGGTGGCGAGGTCGCCCGCATCCTCGATCATGTTGGTCAGCAGCTTGTGCAGTTCAGGCGCATCTTTTTCGGTGATCGGTGACCCAAACGCACCGGAGAAGGCGTTGGCTACGCCGCCGCCGCTGAGGTTGGCATCTTCCTCGGCTAACTTGCCGCGTTCAGTCGACCGCAGCAGGCGGCCTTTCTCATACATCGCCTGGTCGTTTAAGAACGCAATGCTGCCGATTTCCGGCGGCGGTGGCAGCAGCGTCAGGCTGTCGATGGCCTGAGCGTTGGTCAGGTAATAAAGATCGGGTTTAGTGGTTGTGTCATTTCCCGGCGGTGCGAGGGCAAAGGCTGCAGAGGAGAACAGGCCGGCAATACAGAAGGCAATTACGCTTTTTTTCATTGTTATTCCTTACGTGCGTGAGTTATCCAGTTTGTTGCCTCCCGGTTGTAACATTTCTGTCATATTCGAGTAAAAGAGCGCATCGGCAAAATGCGGCCTGGCTTCACAAAACTTCCGCTTTGCCTGCATAGTGAGCAACGACACGCGATTTAGGACAGTCAGACTTACTACTGAGGCGTTTGAGCGCTACCATATACTCGTCATACTTCGGGCTGCAGCTTGAAGTATTTAGAGTAGAAATGCCTAACGACAGGAGATGTCCATGAAGCAAACCGTTCGTTTGACCCAGTACAGCCACGGCGCAGGATGCGGCTGCAAAATTTCCCCAAAGGTTTTAGAAACTATCTTGCACAGCGAGCAGGCGAAGTTTGTCGATCCGAATCTGCTGGTGGGGAACGAAACCCGCGATGACGCGGCGGTTTACGACCTGGGCAACGGCACCGGCATCATCAGCACCACCGACTTCTTCATGCCGATTGTTGACGATCCTTTCGATTTTGGCCGCATCGCGGCGACTAACGCCATCAGCGACATTTATGCCATGGGCGGCAAACCGATCATGGCGATCGCTATTCTCGGCTGGCCGATTAATACGCTGGCGCCGGAAATCGCCCGTGAAGTGATTGAGGGCGGGCGTTACGTCTGCCAGCAGGCGGGGATTTCGCTGGCCGGAGGCCACTCTATTGACGCCCCTGAACCTATTTTTGGCCTTGCCGTGACCGGCGTGGTGCCTACTGAGCGAGTGAAGAAAAACAGCTCCGCCGAAGCTGGCTGTAAGCTGTTCCTCACCAAACCACTCGGCATTGGCGTGCTGACCACCGCCGAGAAAAAATCATTGCTGAAGCCGGAGCACAAGGGGCTGGCGGCAGAAACCATGTGCCAGCTGAACAAAGTCGGCGCGGAATTTGCCGACATCGCGGGCGTGACCGCGATGACCGATGTGACCGGTTTTGGCCTGCTTGGCCACCTGAGCGAAATGTGTGAAGGCGCGGGCGTTCAGGCGGAAGTGTGGTACGAATGCGTGCCGAAACTGCCGGACGTGGAAAGCTACATTGAGCAGGGCTGCGTGCCGGGCGGCACCTCCCGTAACTTCGCCAGTTACGGCCAGCTGATTGGCGAGATGCCTGAAGCATGGCGCAACCTGCTGTGCGATCCGCAAACTTCCGGCGGCCTGCTGCTGGCGGTGCGCGCTGACGCAGAAGCCGACGTTTTTGCCGTCGCGGCGCGTAACGGTATTCATCTCAGCCCAATCGGGGAGCTCAGAGACGCCCGTGCCGGTCGCCCAATGATTGAGATCCGTTAATTCGATGCGGCTGTTTATTGCGGAAAAACCAAGCCTTGCGCGCGCGATTGCCGACGTGCTGCCCAAACCTCATCGCCGTGGCGACGGGTTTATCGAATGCGGCAACGGCCAGGTGGTGACCTGGTGTATCGGTCACCTGCTGGAGCAGGCACAGCCGGACGCCTACGACGGGCGCTATGCCCGCTGGAACCTGGCGGACTTGCCCATCGTGCCGGAAAAATGGCAGCTACAGCCGCGCCCTTCAGTGACAAAACAGCTTAATGCGATCAAAAAGCTGCTGGCTCAGGCAACCGAAGTGGTTCACGCCGGTGACCCGGATCGTGAAGGGCAGCTGCTGGTGGATGAGGTGCTGGACTACCTCCAGCTTGCGCCGGAAAAACGCCAGCAGGTGCAGCGCTGCTTGATAAACGACCTCAACCCGCAGGCTGTGGAGCGGGCGATTTCCCGCCTGCGCGCCAACAGCGAATTTATCCCGCTTTGTGTGTCAGCCCTGGCCCGCGCCCGCGCCGACTGGCTCTATGGCATCAACATGACTCGCGCGTACACCATTCTTGGCCGCAACGCAGGTTATCAGGGGGTCCTTTCCGTTGGCCGTGTGCAGACGCCGGTGCTGGGCCTGGTGGTGCGCCGCGATGAAGAGATCGAGAACTTCGTCGCCAAAGATTATTTTGAAGTGAAAGCCCATATTGTGACGCCTGCCGACGAGCGTTTTGTCGCCGTCTGGCAGCCGAGTGAATCCTGCGAGCCGCATCAGGACGAAGAAGGGCGTTTACTCAACCGCAAGCTGGCGGAACACGTTGTGGCGCGTATCAACGGCCATCCGGCCCTGGTGACTGCCTATAACGATAAACGGGAATCGGAAACCGCACCGCTGCCGTTTTCGCTGTCGAGCCTGCAAATTGAAGCGGCAAAACGCTTTGGGCTGAGTGCCCAGAACGTGCTGGATATCTGCCAGAAACTGTACGAAACCCACAAGCTGATTACCTACCCGCGTTCCGACTGCCGCTACCTGCCCGAAGAGCATTTCGCCGGGCGCCATGCGGTTTTGAACGCTATCAGCGTGCATCAGCCGGATTTACTGCCGCAGCCCGCGGTAGATGCCGACCTGCGTAATCGCTGCTGGGATGACAAAAAAGTCGACGCGCACCACGCCATAATTCCTACCGCCCGCAGCTCTTCTATTTCATTAAGTGAAAATGAGGCTAAAGTTTATGGCCTGATAGCCCGTCAATACTTAATGCAGTTCTGCGCTGATGCGGTGTTCCGCAAATGCACCATCGATTTGGATATCGCCGGCGGCAAATTTATTGCCAAAGCGCGTTTCCTCGCTGAAGCAGGGTGGCGTGCGCTTCTGGGCAACAAAGAACGCGATGAGGAAAACGACGGCACGCCGCTGCCGGTGGTGGCGAAGGGTGACGAACTGCTGTGTGAACACGGTGAGGTCGTTGAGCGGCAAACCCAGCCGCCGCGCCATTTTACGGACGCGACGTTGCTGTCGGCGATGACCGGGATTGCGCGCTTTGTGCAGGATAAAGATCTGAAAAAGATCCTGCGCGCGACGGACGGATTAGGCACCGAAGCAACGCGAGCCGGGATCATCGAACTGTTATTTAAACGCGCCTTCCTGGTCAAGAAAGGGCGTTATATTCATTCTACGGACGCCGGGCGGGCGCTGATCCACTCGCTGCCGGAACTGGCCGCAAGGCCGGATATGACCGCGCACTGGGAGTCGACGCTGACGCAAATCAGCGAAAAGCAGTGCCGCTATCAGGACTTTATGCAGCCGCTGGTGCAAACGCTTTATAACCTGATCCATCAGGCGCGAACCACGCCGGTGCGCCATGCATTTGAGGGCATCAAAGCCCAGGATGACGGTAAAAAATCGAAACGTTGGGCCAAAAAAGAGGGAAGTGATGATGCCAGTAAAAAGCCTGCTCGCCGCCGCCGCGGTACTAATGATGAGTCTGCCAGCGATGGCGGTGCAGCACCGTCAGCCTGACGTTGACGTGATGGTGCCGCCGGAAGTGTTTACCAACAGCAACCAGCCGCAGACGCCGCCCTGCAACCAGTGCTGTATTTATGAAAATAAAAACTACTCTGAAGGCGCGGTCGTCAAAAGCGAAGGTATTCTGCTGCAGTGCCAGCGCGATGAAAAAGTCTTGGGGACTAATCCGCTGGTCTGGCGCCGCGTGAAGCCATAAACGCCGTTAGCAGAGGGACATCCGCCGGGGCGAGGGCATAGCCAAACGCTTCCGGCGGTTTACACCATACCAGTTCGCTGTGGCAATGGGCTATTAACTCGCCGCTAAATGTTGCGACGTGCCAGGCGTGCAGATGAATCACCCTGCCGGAGACCTCGCGCCGATGGCTGGCAACGTAGCCGCCTATTTGTGCCGCAATCCCCAGTTCTTCCCGTAACTCTCGGGCCAGCGCCTCGGGCTGCGTTTCACCGGCGTCCACTTTGCCGCCGGGAAACTCCCAAAGCCCCGGTTGATCGCCTGATTCGGGGCGACGTGCCAGCAAAATTTTTCCTTCACGCTCGATAATAGCCGCGACAACATCAAGGTTTTTTAGCATCGGTGTCCATTCTCAATGGGGCAGGCGTGGCATAATACCCGCCATCACATCCGATCAGAAGAGTGACTGAACAATGGAAACGAAATGCGCGCCCTGGATTGCGCCGCTGAAAACTTTGCCCAAAAGCCTGCGCCCGATTGTGGCGATGCAGGAAAAACATTTTGGCGCGGTGCTGAACCCGACCCGCTGGTGGGGAAGGCTGCCCTATTTATTCTGGCTGGTGGCGCTATTTATCGGTTTTCTGGAAAGACGTCGGGCAAAAATAGACCCGGTAACCCGCTCGCTGGTGATGACCAGGGTGTCGCAGCAGTGCAGCTGTGAATTTTGTATCGACGCGAACGGCCTGCGCCTGGCGGAACGCAGCGGGTCGATGGAGAAAGTGTTGGCGGTGGCCAACTGGCGCAGCGAACCGGGTTTCAGTGAGAAAGAGCGGGCCGCGCTGGCCTACGCCGAAGCGATGACCGCCACGCCGCCGCAGGTACCTGACGAACTCAAACAGGCGCTTAAGCAGCATTTCAACGACCAGGCGGTGACAGAGCTTACCGCCCTGATTGCTTTTCAAAATCTTTCTGCCCGCTTTAACGCCGCGCTGGATATCCCATCGCAGGGGCTGTGCCCGACGAACGGGAAAAAATAAATGTTCGACAGCTATCTTCATCCGCGTATCAAACCCGCCCTTAACTGCCTCGCCGCTGCGTTGGACAAACCTGGCATAACGCCGGATCGCCTTACGCTGGCGGGCTTTGCCCTGGGCGTGCTGGCGCTGCCTTTCCTGGCGCTGCAATGGTATAGCCTGGCGCTGATCGCCATTGTGTTTAACCGCCTGCTTGATGGCCTGGACGGCGCGCTGGCAAGGCGAAGAGGATTAACCGACGCGGGCGGTTTTCTCGATATCGCGCTGGATTTTCTGTTTTACGCCCTCGTGCCGTTTGGTTTTATCCTCGCTGACCCGTCGCAAAATGCGTTCGCCGGCGCGTGGCTGCTGTTTTCGTTTATCGGCACCGGCAGCAGTTTTCTGGCGTTCGCTGCCCTGGCGCAGAAGCACGACATCGCCAACCCGGGCTATGCCCATAAGTCGTTTTACTATCTGGGCGGGCTGACGGAAGGCACCGAAACTATCCTGCTGTTTGTGCTTGGCTGTCTGTTTCCAGGTTGGTTTGCCTGGCTGGCGTGGATCTTTGGCGGACTGTGCTGGCTCACGACGCTGAACCGCGTCTGGGGCGGGTATAAGACGTTAAAACGGCTGGGGAAATCCGCAGATTAAGACCCCTCACTCTCTCCACTTTAAGGAGAGGGTGAGAGGCATAATCCTCAAGCCAGAATCAGTTTGGCTTGCGCTCGCCGCTCACCACAGGGTTCTTCGGATCGGCGCTCCATTCATACCAGCCGCCGTCGTACAGGCCGACGTTCTTCCAGCCCATGGCCCGCGCATACATGAGCGTTTCTGAGGCGCGCCAGCCGGTGCCGCAGTAGAAAGCAACGTGCTGATCCGGCGTGATATTCCAGGTTTTCCACATGGCGGCGATATCGTCCCCGGTGCGCATGGTGCCGTCCGGATTATGGAAATCTTCCATATGCGTGGAGTCAGATCCCGCGTGGCCCCAGCGCGCGCCCGCAATTTCGCCTTTTGGCTTGATGTAGCTGTAGCCGCTGGTGGTGCCGATAAATTCAGGCCAGGAACGAATGCTGACCAGGGAAGCATCTTTGCGATGCAGCAGCGCCCGGGCCTGTTCCATGTCCAGCATCAGCTGCGGCTGGCCTGGAATTGGGGCACCAAAATCGTCAGCCGGAGCCGGTTGGGGCGGAAGGCCTCGTTCAACAGGCAGCTCCGCCGCGCTCCAGGTTGTCCAGCCGCCGTCCAGCAGGCGCACATCTTTCACTCCGGCATACAGCATAATCGCCGCTACGCGCGCCGCAGCATAGACGTCACGGCCATATAAAATGACCGTGGTATCGTGCCGGATGCCGTGCTTCGCCAGCATGGCTTTCAGCTTGTCGTCGGACACTTTGTTCCACAGCGGCTCGCTTTCAACTTCTTCGGTGTTGATGTAGCCCGCGCCGGGAATATGGCTGAGCAGGTATTTTTTCGGCGAACCCCAGCCCGCTTCAATCACTTTCCAGTCCCCGGCAGGCGCGGCGGTCACCGGCTTTTTATTCTGCAAATTGTGGATCCACTGCGGGTAAACCAGCTGCTCAAAATGTGCCAGTTTTTGCAGGCGGGAAGGATCCTGCAGCCCGTCTTTGAGCATTGAAATCTGGGTAAAGCCCAGTTTTTCTAAGCGAGCTTTAACAGTCTGAGCGTCGTCACCGTACAGCGCCATCAATCCAGACTTGTTCAACTGATGCTGTTTAGCCCACGTTAAAAGCTGTTCGTCGCTCATCAGCGTCAGCCACGATGCAGAGAGATTCAACGCGGCAGGTTCATGGCCGCCGACGGCGTTTACGGTTTGCGGCCAGCCGTTGTAAAACGCGCTCGGACGGGTGTCGATCACCACGCCGTTTTCGGCTTTTACGCTTGAGAGGTTCATTTCAGCAGGCATCGCGGCGGCCAAAGTGATATGGGACAGCCCGGCAAGTAGCAGGGCGGTGGTTAACTGAGAAACACGTTTCATCTAATAACCTGAAGGATAGCAAAAGAGCCGCCAGTTTAGTCACCGTGGGTTCTCGCTTCTTTGCGATATCTCATGTTCGGTGGGCTAAAGCTGAATAACCTGGCTGCGATCAGGAATATCCTGGGCATCGTGGGTGACCAGTACCACCGGCAGCCCGAGCTGGTTGGTTTTTTGCCAGACAAATTCGCGGAAACTCTGACGCAGCGGCAGATCCAGCCTGGAAAAAGGCTCATCCAGCAGCAGGGCTTCAGGCTCGGCAAGCAGGGCGCGCAGCACGCTGATTCGCGCACGCTCGCCGCCGGAAAGCGTAGCGGGATCTCTGCGTTCACAGTTTGCCAGCCCGGCATTTCCCAGCACCTCTGCGACAAGGCGTTGTCGCGACGAGCGCCCTTTGATATTAGCCGGTACCGCCATCAGCAGGTTTTGCCCAACGTTGAGATGCGGCAACAGCAGGGCGTCCTGGAACAAGATCCCGATACGACGATCTTCGACTGGCAGCATTTCAAGGCTGCGCTGGTTAAGGAGAAGCGTTCCGCTGGCACTGAACGGCGGGAGTAAATCGCCGATCATCCAGTTCAGGAACGTTGATTTGCCCGCGCCAGATGGCCCCATCAGCGTAACCACTTCACCGGGAACGGCATTGAAGCTGATACTTTCCAGCAGCGGCTTGCCGTCGCGCAATATTGAGCAGTTCCGTACGCTGAGCATTAGCGTAATCCTCTTCTGTGGGAGCCAACGACGCGACTAAGCCAGGCGGTGGCGATAAACATCAGCATTGGCAGCAATGTTTGCAGCAGGGCCTGAATAGCAGACTGCTGCGGATCGCCGCCGCTGCTGAGCGCTACCGCTTCCGTTGTTACGGTGGCGAAGCGACCCGCTCCGGCATAAAGCGTAGGTAAATATTGCGCGATGCTCACCGAAAAACCAACCGCCATCGCCGCCAGCAAAGGGCGAGCCAGCAGCGGGACTTTGGTGAGATACAGAATTTTGCCGGGCGACCAGCCAAACGTCCGTGCCGCGAGCACCAGGCGCGGATCGATTTGCTGCCAGGCGGGCTTCAGGATCAGCAGCGTGTAGGGCACGACCCATAAAAGATGGCTCCAGATAAGCGCGAGCCATGTCCCTTCAAGCCCCAGCCTGAGCAACAGTTGATACTGCCCGGCGGCCAGCGGCAGCGCGGGAAGGAAAAGCGGAAGGAAGAGCCAGCCATCGTAGCGGCGAGGGCAGCCCTGTAGCCAAAGTAGCACAATGGGCAACGCGAGAAGGGCGCTGATAAGCCCCGCAGCAAGGCCTGTCCACAGCGGCGCAAGTTCTGCCTGCCGCCAGCCGCTTAGGGTAAGGTACTCCGGAAATAGCGCGGGGTAAAACCAACCTTCGGCGAAGCACCAGACTGCCAGCATCAGGACAGCCGCGAGAGCAAAAGCTGAAAGCGCCCGGCTTACCCCTTCACCAATGAGAGTGATGCTCAGCGGATGACGTTTTCCTGAGAATTGTGTGCTGCGCTGCTTTATTCGTTTCCACACCACACGCCCGCAAATAACAACACCTCCGAGTATCAGCAGCAGTACGCCGGATGCGGCAAGCCCCATGTGCTGGCGGGAGATGTCGCTGTCCGTTAGCCATTGCCAGGCCAGCACGGCGTACGTCGGTGGGTTACCGGGACCCAGTATCAACGCTACATCCACGACGGACAGGCTGTAGGCAACCACGGCCACCAGCGCCCAGCCCAGGCGTGGCAAAAGCTGCGGCACGAGCACAAATAGACGCGACTGAAGCTCGCCGTAGCCGAGCGTTCTGGCGAGCGTTAGCTGTTGGCTCAGCCGTTCGCTTTGCAGCTGCGCGGCCGAGAACCACAGCAAGAACCAGGCTTCCTTCAACGCCAGCATAATGCCGAGGGCAACGCCGTAGTTATCCGGCGGCAGAGAGAGGCCGAGAAGGCGAGTCAGCCAGCCGCTGTCTGAAAACAGAAAGTAAAAGCCGCTGGCAAAAGCAACGTGCGGCAAGGCCAGCAGCAGCGGAAGACGTCGGAGATAGCGCTGCCAGCGCGCGCCGGGAAACAGGCCGCAGATGATGATTAACGCCAGCAGCAATGCGCCGCCGGCGCTGATAAGGGTGGAGGTAAGCGTGGCAAGTAGAGCTGCGGGCCACTGTGAGTCCTGCCAGAGGGCAAGCCAGGTTTCACCCCTTAGTAAAGGAGGAACCATCAGGGCAAGCCCTGGCAGCACAGGGATAAACACCAGGCCTGCCGCCAGCCATCCGGCAAGCGTAAAGCTGCGGCTCATCGGGATCCGTAGCGCTGAAGCCATGCCTGTTCGATGGCGGTGACCCACGCGGCGTGCGGTTCGGCAAGGAAGGGAACCGGACGCTGGCTTTTTGGCGCCAGCTTTTGCAGCTGTACTTTTTGGCTCTGGGGCAGCGCCTCGCCGTTCAGCACGCTCGCATCTCCCCAGACCGCCGGGTCAGCCTTACGAATTTGCGCTGCCGGGGACATCAGGAAGTTGGCAACCACCTGCGCACCGGCTTTTGCGCCGCTGTTCGCCGGGATAGCGACAAAATGCACGTTACCCAGCATACCTTCCCGGAAGCCAAAGGAGACTGCCGACGCAGGAAGTTGGCGGCGGGCAATCAGATTGTCCACGTGCGCCGGGTTAAAGGTCACGGAAAATAGCAGCTCGCCGTCGGCCAGCATACGATCCATTCGCGCAGGCGTCGGCGGGAAGGCTTTGCCTTTCTGCCAAAGGTAAGGATGCAACTGGTCGAGGTAGCGCCAGAGCGGGGCGGTGACCTTTTCTACGCTCGCCGGGTTGGGCGCGGTTTTCAGCGCGTCCGGTCGTTCGGTCAGCACAATCAGCAGCTGCTCCAGAAACGCCGTGCCGGTGAAGTCCGGCGGGCGCGGGTAGCTAAGCTTGCCAGGGTTAGCTTTGGCGAAATCCAGCAGCTGCTGTGCATTCTGCGGGAACTCGGGCGTGCGTTGCTTATCGCCGATAAACATCAACTGCGCTCCCCCCCAGGGGGCTTCTGCGCCGTTAACCGGCACTGAAAAATCCTCGCGCACCGGCTTATTAAGGTCGACATACCGCCAGTTTGGCAGGCTCTCAGCCCAGCTTTCGCTGAGTAAACCTGCCTGCTTGAGCACGCTAAAGTTTTCACCGTTGACCCAAAGCAGGTCTACCGAGCCGCCGTTTTTTCTGCCTGCCGCCGCTTCGCTTTGAATACGCCTGACCGCATCGGCCGCATCCGCCAGCTTCACAAGCTTGAGCGTCACGCCGTAGTGAGTTTTTACCTCATGGCTGACCCAGTCCAGGTAAGCGTTAACGGCGGGATCGCCGCCCCAGGCGTTGAAATAAACCGTCTGGCCGTTCGCCTGCTGACGGACCTCTTGCCAGCGTTGAGCGTGAGTGGCGGCGCTAAAGCCGACCAGCGACAGGGCAAGCATCAGCGCCCGCATTCCAGGAATAAAGCGTTGCAAGAGAGTGTCCTTAAAACGTTATTGAGCGGTGAGTCTGACCAGCCAGCGCGAGGCCAGCGGCAGCAGCCCTAACAGGGCAAACATCAGCATCATGCCGGGCGAGAGAACATCGCTCAGGCTTTCCAGCTGGCTCAACTGCCTGCCGGTGTTGATTTACACCACGATGGCGGGCAGCATGCCCAACAGGCTAATTACGGCATAGCGGACCACGCCAATCGGCGTCAGCCCCATTAACAAATTCACCAGCACAAACGGGAAGACCGGCGCGAGCCGCAGGGCAAAAAGGTAATGACCGCCATCTCGCTGTACGCCCTGGTTGACCTTTTCCATCATGCGCGAGAAGCGGCGCTGAACCCAGTCCCGAAGCAAATAGCGGCTGATGAGCATGGCCACCGTGGCGCCTCCGGTTGCGGCGAAAGCAACCAGCAGCGATCCCTGCACAAGACCAAACATCGCGCCGCCCAGCAGCGTTAACAGCGTAGCGCCCGGAATGGAAAAAGCCGCAGTAAAAAAATAGCAGAAGAAAAAAGCGCCTGCCGCCAGCACAGGATGCTGTGCGTGCCAGTGAACAAGCTGTGCCTGAGAATGCTGAAGCGCCTGCAGGCTCAGGGTTCCCGGTGGCAGCAGGAAAAGAAAGAGCGCCACGGCTATCACCAGCAGGGCGAAGATTATCTTACGCACGCGTAATCCTTTTCTTTTGCTTGCCCATCGTCATGCAAGCTCCGACCCCGTAAAGGCGTGGAGTATAGCGAAGTGTTTATTCCGGAGTGCCTGAACTCTTCCACTTCTTGAGCCAGGTCATGAAGTGGATACAGGCTTATACATTTTGACCCGGCGCTGGACATATTGCAGATACACGGCAGCGGTTAAATGACGCCTCTTGCCACCCACGATTGAGGAATCACCATGTCTGCCAAACTCGAAAAAGTGCTGTATACCGCCCACACCACCACCGTTGGCACCCGCAGCGGGCACGGCCGTTCGGACGACGGCAGCCTGGACGTGCAGCTCAGCACGCCGGGGTCCGGCAAACCGGGGACTAATCCGGAACAGCTTTTTGCCGTCGGTTACTCCGCCTGCTTTATGGGGGCGATTGGGCTGGCGGGGAAAAAACTGGCTATCCGCATTCCGGAGGAGACCGCTGTCGATGCCAGCGTCTCGCTGGGTAAAGTGGATAACGACAGCCACTTTGCTCTCGCCGTCACGCTCAACGTTAAGCTGCCGGGACTAAGCGAAGCCCAGCGCGAAACTTTACTGGCAGCGGCCCATGCAACCTGCCCCTATTCGCGGGCGATTACCGGCAATATCGAGGTGACGTTGCTTTCGCAAGGGTAATGACAAAACGCCTTCGCTAGCAGGGGGCGTTTAGTTTTTGAGCCGGGCTCTTTTTATCAGCCAGTGGGAAACCAGCGGCAGCAGGCCAATCAGCGCAAACAGCAGCAGCATGGCGGGAGAAATAATGTCCCGCAGGCTTTCTATCTGGCTAAGCTGGCGGCCGGTGCTGATGTACAGCACGATGGACGGCAGCAGGCCGAGTAGCGTCACCACCGCGAAACGGACGGCGGAGATGGGCGTTAGCCCCATCAGCAGGTTGATGATGGAGAAGGGCAATACCGGCACCAGACGCAGGGCAAACAGGCACTGCGTGATATTGTGCTTAATGCCCTCGTTAATCTTCGTCATTCTCGCGGAAAAACGCCGCTGCACCCAGTCGTGCAGCAGGTAGCGGCTGAGCAGCATGGCCACCGTTGCGCCACTGGCGGCGGCGGTGGCGACCAGCACGGTGCCTTCAATCAGCCCAAATAGCGCGCCGCCCATCAGCGTCATAATGCGCGTGCCGGGAATGGAAAGGGCGGAAATCAGGAAATAGCCGAGGAAGAAGGCACCCATCACTAGCGCCGGGCGCTCCGCATGCCAGAGACTAAGCTGAGCGTGATATTTCTGCAGCGTCGCCAGACTAAGGGTGCCCGGCGGCAGCAGGATTAACAGCGAGATGACCAGCGTGGCCAGCAGCAAAAACAGGATTTTACGCATTCTGTTCGCGCCTCGTCAGGGGGAAAAACCGCATCTCGCTGTCCTTGTCTGAAGATGTGTCGATCTTCAGTATTTCCCTTACCGCTTAAACTGCGCCCAAACAGGGGCGTGGTCGGACGGTTTTTCCATGCCACGAATGTCGTAGTCGATCCCGGTTGCCACGCAATGCGGCGCCAGCCCCTGGCTTGCCAGCAGCAGATCTATACGCAGGCCGCGGTTATCGTCGAAGCCTTTTGAGCGGTAGTCAAACCACGAGAATTTGTCCTGTGTTTCCGGGTTGGCGTGGCGATAAGTGTCCACCAGGCCCCAGCCGAGCAGGCGAGCCATCCATTCACGCTCTTCCGGCAGGAACGAGCATTTCCCGGTACGCAGCCAGCGCTTGCGGTTTTCTTCCCCAATGCCGATGTCCAGATCGGTCGGGCTGATGTTCATGTCGCCCATGATAAGCACCGGGTTTTCCGGGCGCAGTTCACCCTGCAGGAAGTCCTGCAGATCCTGGTAAAACTTGGTTTTGGCCGGGAACTTGGTTTCATGATCGCGGCTTTCGCCCTGTGGGAAGTAGCCGTTGATCACCGTGAGGTTGCCAAATTCAGACGGGATTTCCGCCATGATAATGCGACGCTGAGCGTCTTCGTCGTCGGTTGGGAAGCCTTTACGCACCGCAATCGGCTTCTCTTTGGTCAGCAGCGCCACGCCGTAATGGCCCTTCTGGCCGTGATAAAACACGTGGTAGCCGAGTTTCTCCACGTCTTCCAGCGGGAACATATCGTCGTGCACTTTGGTTTCCTGCAGACCGATAACGTCCGGCTGATGCTGTTCTACTATGGCTTCAAGCTGATGAGGACGGGCGCGCAGGCCGTTGATATTAAAAGAGACAAATTTCATAGTCGCTGCCAGGTTGTCAGGTTAATTGTTGCAGGATGGTAGCAGAAAACGGCGCAGGTTGCTGCGCTGAAGCGAATCACTGCCATAGGCGCGCCTGACGGGCAGAAATAAAGCAACATTTGCACCAAAATTGATCTCAATGCGCAAAAAGGGGGCGAAAACGGCAGGCAAATCCCGAAGGCGATCACAATTCCAGCATTATATTTTACCACTGCATAATATTTCTTGTTTTCGTGTTGCGAATCAGGCGGTACGTTAAAACTATGCACTTTTTATTCATTTTATATGAATATTGAGTGTTCTTAAGTTATTGATTTTTCGTTTCACCCCCCGGTTTATGCGTTTTTATCGCTGGCTGGCACGATGCCTGCAATCTACATTTACAGCGCAAACACTCAATTATTTAACATTTAATAAACTTTTTGTTTACCGTGAGGGGTCACTATGTCGCAGTCAATTACACGCCAACATTTCGACGAATGGATGATGCCGGTTTATGCCCCTGCGCCTTTTATTCCGGTTCGTGGCGAGGGTTCCACCCTGTGGGATCAACAGGGAAAAGACTACATCGACTTTGCCGGTGGCATCGCGGTTAACGCCCTGGGGCATGCTCATCCTGAAATGCGTAAAGCGCTGGAAGAGCAGGCGGCAAAATTCTGGCATACCGGCAACGGCTACACCAACGAGCCGGTGCTGAAGCTGGCGAAGCAGCTGATCGACGCCACCTTTGCCGAGAAAGTGTTTTTCTGCAACTCGGGTGCAGAAGCCAACGAAGCCGCGCTGAAGCTGGCGCGTAAATACGCCCATGATAATTTTGGCTCGCAGAAAAGCGGCATTGTGGCGTTCAAGAATGCGTTTCACGGCCGCACGCTGTTTACCGTCACGGCCGGTGGCCAGCCCGCTTATTCTCAGGATTTTGCGCCGCTGCCGCCGCAGATTAACCACGCGGTCTTTAACGATCTGCAGTCTGCTCGTGACCTGATTAATGACGAAACCTGTGCGGTTATCGTCGAGCCTATGCAAGGTGAAGGTGGTGTAGTCCCCGCCACGCCAGAGTTCCTCCAGGGGCTGCGCGAACTTTGCGATAAACACAACGCGGTACTGATTTTTGACGAAGTACAAACCGGCGTGGGCCGCACCGGCTCGCTGTATGCCTATATGCACTATGGCGTGACGCCGGACGTACTCTCTACGGCTAAAGCGCTGGGCGGTGGCTTCCCTATCGGCGCGCTGCTGACCACCGACCGCTTTGCCAAAGTGATGGTTGTCGGCACCCACGGTACCACCTACGGCGGTAACCCGCTGGCTTCTGCGGTGGCCGGGCGCGTGCTGGAAATCATCAATACGCCGGAAGTGCTAAACGGCGTGAAGCAGCGCCATGAATGGTTCGTTGAGCGCCTGAACCATATTAACCAGAAACATCAGCTGTTCAGCGAAGTCCGTGGCTTAGGGCTGCTCATCGGCTGCGCGCTGCGCCCTGAACATGCCGGTAAAGCGAAACTTATTCTGCAGGCCGCCGCGCAGGAAGGCCTGATGATGCTGATTGCCGGCGCTAACGTGCTGCGTTTTGCGCCTGCGCTCATCGTCAGCGAGGCGGAAGTTCAGCTCGGTCTGGATCGCTTTGAACGTGCCTGTGAACGCTACCTTGCGGGAGTCTCATCATGATGGTTATTCGCCCGATCGAACGAGGCGATCTGTCGGGATTGCTTAAGCTTGCCGGGAAAACCGGCGGCGGGCTGACCTCGCTCCCCGCCGATGAAAAAACGCTGGCCGACCGAATCGAACGCTCGCTGCAGACCTGGCAGGGCGGGCTGTCGAAGGGAGACCAGGGCTATGTTTTTGTCCTTGAAGATACCAGCAGTGGCCAGGTAGCGGGGATTTGTGCCATTGAGGTGGCCGTAGGGCTGAACGATCCCTGGTACAACTACCGGGTCGGGACGCTGGTTCATGCCTCCAAAGAGTTAAATATCTACAACGCGCTGCCTACGCTTTTTCTCACCCACGATCACACCGGGGCGAGCGAGCTTTGTACGCTGTTCCTCGATCCGGCCTGGCGTAAAGAGGGGAACGGTTATCTGCTGTCGAAATCCCGTTTTCTGTTTATGGCGGCCTTCCGCGAGCGTTTTAACGAAAAGGTGGTTGCCGAGATGCGCGGCGTGATCGACGAACACGGGCACTCGCCGTTCTGGGAAAGCCTGGGCAACCGTTTCTTCTCGATGGAGTTCGCCCGTGCCGACTATTTGTGCGGCACCGGGCAGAAAGCGTTTATCGCCGAGCTGATGCCAAAGCACCCAATTTATACCGACTTCCTCTCTAAAGAGGCGCAGGCGGTTATCGGCCAGGTGCATCCGCAAACGGCCCCTGCGCGCACCGTGCTTGAAGCAGAAGGGTTCCGCTACCGGAACTATGTCGACATTTTCGACGGCGGCCCGACGCTGGAATGTGATATCGACCGCGTGCGTGCTATCCGTAAAAGCCGCCTGCAGACCGTGGCTATCGGCCAGCCCGCTACCGACGCGCTGCCGGTCTGCCTGGTCGCCAATGAAAATTACCACCAGTTCCGCGTCATGCTGATTAACGCTGACCCGAAAGGCGAGAAACTGGTTCTTGATGCCGCCACCGCCGACGCGCTGAAGTGCGCCAGCGGAGACACCGTGCGCGTGGTGCGCCTGTGCCCCGAGGAGAAAAAAGTATGACTAACTGGATTAACGGACAATGGGTTCCAGGACGCGGCGAAGCGCTGTTAAAGCATAACCCGGTGAACGGCTCGCTGCTGTGGGAAGGGCTGGTGGCGGACAAAACGCAGGTAGATGAAGCCTGTCGTGCCGCGCGTGTAGCGTTCCCCGGCTGGGCGAAGCGCCCGTTTGCCGAACGCCAGGAGATTGTCGAGCGTTTTGCCGGGCTGCTGGAAGCGAATAAAGCCGCACTCACCGAGACTATCGCCCAGGAAACCGGGAAACCGCGCTGGGAGGCCGCGACCGAAGCGGCCGCGATGGTCAACAAGATTGCCATCTCAATCAAGTCTTACCACACCAGAACCGGTGAAACGAAGACCGCGATGCCGGACGGCGCGGCAACTTTACGCCATCGTCCTCACGGCGTGCTGGCGGTCTTTGGCCCGTATAATCTACCGGGCCATTTACCTAACGGCCACATCGTGCCGGGGCTGCTGGCCGGGAACACCATTGTCTTTAAGCCGAGCGAGCTCACGCCGCGCATCGGTGAGCAGGTGATGAAGCTGTGGGAAGAAGCCGGTATTCCTGCCGGCGTGCTGAATCTGGTGCAGGGCGGGCGCGAAACCGGCCAGGCGCTGTCGCAGCAGTCGGATCTCGATGGCCTGCTGTTCACCGGCAGCGCGGGCACCGGTTACCATTTGCACCGCCAGTTTGCCGGGCAGCCGGAAAAGATCCTCGCCCTTGAAATGGGAGGAAATAATCCGCTTATCGTCGAAGATCCGCAGGATATCGACGGGGCCGTTCACGTGGCTATTCAGTCCGCGTTTATCACCGCCGGGCAGCGATGTACCTGCGCCCGTCGCCTGCTGGTGAAGCAGGGCGAGCAGGGGGATGAATTTATTTGCCGCCTGGTTGAAGTCTCTTCCCGCCTGCAGCCGGGGGAATGGGACGCCATTCCGCAGCCGTTCATCGGCGGGCTGATTTCGGTGCAGGCCGCCGAGCGCGTGCTCACCGCCTTTCAGGAACACATCGCCCGCGGCGGCAAGCCGCTGCTGGAGCCGAAAATGATCCGCCCGGGTACATCATTACTGACGCCGGGCATCGTCGAGCTTAGCGGCGTGGCCGACGTGCCGGATGAAGAAGTGTTTGGCCCGCTGCTGGCTATCTACCGCTATAACAGCTTTGACGACGCTATCCGTATGGCCAACGACACGCGTTATGGCCTGGCAAGCGGGCTTATCTCGCCGTCCCGCGAGCAGTTTGACCAGCTGCTGCTGGAAGCGCGGGCCGGGATCGTGAACTGGAATAAACCGCTGACCGGCGCAGCCAGTACCGCACCGTTTGGCGGCGTGGGCGCTTCGGGCAACCACCGCGCCAGCGCCTGGTATGCGGCTGACTATTGCGCCTGGCCGATGGCCTCGCTGGAAAGCACGAGCTTTGCGCTGCCGCAGACGTTAAGTCCGGGGCTCGATTTTAGCCGCGAGGAGCAGCCATGAAGCGCGCGCGCGAAGCAAACTTCGACGGACTGGTGGGGCTGACCCACCATTACGCCGGCCTGTCGTTTGGCAATGAAGCGTCGACTAAGCACCAGTTTCGCGTGTCTAATCCGAAGCTGGCGGCGAAGCAGGGGCTGCTAAAAATGAAAGCGCTGGCGGACGCGGGTTATCCGCAGGGCGTGATTGCTCCGCAGGAGCGCCCTAATATCGGCGTGCTCAGGCAGATTGGCTTTAGCGGCAGCGATGAGCAGGTTGTCGAGCGTGCGGCTCGCCAGGCTCCTCAACTGCTGTCTGCCGCCAGCTCGGCTTCATCTATGTGGGTGGCGAACGCGGCGACGGTGGCGCCTTCGGCCGATACGCTGGACGGGAAAGTGCACTTCACCGTCGCCAACCTGAATAATAAATTCCACCGCGCCAGCGAAGCACCGACGACGGAAAACGTGCTGCGGGCGATGTTCCGTGATACCGGGCGCTTTGCCGTACACGGCGCGCTGCCTCAGGTTGCGCTATTCGGCGACGAGGGCGCGGCAAACCATAACCGTTTAGGCGGTGAATACGGCGACCCAGGCGTGCAGCTGTTTGTGTATGGACGAGAGGATTCGAAAAGCGGGCAGGCGCCCGCTCGCTATCCCGCTCGTCAAACGCTGGAAGCCAGCCAGGCGGTTGCCCGTTTAAATCAGGTGCGGCCTGAACAGGTGATTTACGCTCAGCAGAACCCGGCGGTTATCGACCAGGGCGTGTTCCACAACGATGTCATCGCGGTTTCTAACCGTGAGGTGCTGTTTTGCCATCAGTATGCGTTTGTTGAACAGCAAGGGCTTTATCAGCAATTGGGTGAACATGTTCCCGGCTTCAAGGCTATTGAAGTGCCGGACAATCTTGTTTCGGTTGCCGATGCGGTCTCAACCTATCTGTTTAACAGCCAGCTATTGAGCCGGGCTGACGGCGGCATGACGCTGGTGCTGCCGGAAGAATCTCGTCAGCATTCCGGCGTCTGGCGTTACCTTAATCAGCTGCTGGAGGCGGAAAACCCCATCAGCGAACTGCAGGTCTTTGACCTGCGGGAAAGCATGGCCAACGGCGGCGGCCCGGCGTGCCTGCGCCTGCGGGTGGTGCTGACGGATGAAGAGTTAATAGCGGTTAACCCGGCGGTGATGATGAACGATATGCTGTTTATGACGCTGAATGGCTGGGTCGATCGCTGGTACCGCGACCGCTTAACGCAGGCGGATTTAGCCGACCCGCTGCTGCTGCGTGAGGGGCGCGAAGCGCTTGACGAACTGACGCGGATTCTGGATTTAGGTTCGGTATACCCGTTCCAGAAATAGAGGAGAAAGCATGATGGATTTTCTGGCGCAGACGCTGGCCGGCAAGGCGCCTGAACAAACTTCCGGGGAAAATACTCACCTCAGCTGGCGCTGGTGGGACGAAGGCATCCTGACGCTGACGCCGCACGAGGCGACGGGGAAGGCGTTAGTGATTTCTGCCGGGATCCACGGTAACGAAACGGCGCCGGTGGAGATCCTCAGCCAGTTGACCGACAGGTTGATCGCGGGGCAGCTGCCGCTGCAGTGGCGCACGATGATTATCTTCGGAAACCCGGCGGCCCTGCGCGTCGATAAACGCTATACCCACAGCGACATGAACCGCATGTTTGGCGGGCGCTGGCAGCAGTTCCCGGAAAGCGTCGAAACACAGCGAGCCGCAAGGCTTGAGCATGCTCTTGAGCAATTTTGGTCGCGAAGTGATGAACAAGAACGCTGGCACCTCGATATGCATACCGCCATTCGTGGCTCTTATCATCCCCGCTTTGGGGTACTTCCGGCGAGGCCGCTGCCTTATAGCGAGGCGTTTTTAACGTGGCTGGGCTGTGCCGGCCTGCAGGCGCTGGTGTTCCATCAAAAACCGGGCGGCACCTTTAGCCACTTCAGCAGCGAGCATTTTGGCGCCCTGAGCTGCACGCTGGAGCTGGGAAAGGCGCAGCCGTTTGGGCAGAACGATTTGAGCCAGTTTGCGGTAACCCAGGAGGCGATTTCAGCTTTGCTAAGCGGCGCAGAATCGCCCGCCACGGAGGCCGAGCCGCTGCGCTACCGGGTGGCGCAGCAAATCACCCGACAGTCAGAGAAGTTTGTGCTGCATATGTCCGGGCAGACGCAGAATTTTACCGCATTTCCAAAGGGGACTCTGCTGGCTGAAGATGGCGACAAACGTTATGTCGTCGCGGGGGAAAAAGAGTACGTTTTATTCCCCAACCCGGACGTTGCGCTGGGGCTGCGGGCGGGATTAATGCTGGAAGTCATTTAAATTTTAAGCAGCTCTGAATAATTGAGCTGCTTAATCATTTCGTGTTGTGCATTTATTTACAGACAATTCCTGGAAACAGGGTTCCTTCACCAGAGTGATTACTGTACACTCTCCATATTATCTTTTAAATCATCGTGTTGTTATATTTTGTTGCACTCTTTCCAGCCTTAATTCTTATTTCCTCCATAATTGACGCATTATTGTTTTATACCCTTTCAATGATTTACCAATGCCACCGCCACCTTGACGATAAGGCTCGTAAACTCATTCTCGTCAACACGGCACCGTGTTTTAAGCGAGCCGTCAATTTAATGAAAAGAGAAGGTTAAAAAATATGCGTAAATTAACTGCACTGTTCGTCGCTTCCACCCTGGCTCTGGGCGCCGCTAACCTGGCCCACGCTGCAGATGCGACTCCGGCTGCTGATGCAAAAACCGATGCGCCGATGATGCACCATAAAATGATGCGCGGCCCGATGCATGAGATGATGTTCAAAGACCTGAACCTGACCGATGCGCAGAAACAGCAAATCAAAGACATCATGAAAGAACAGCGCGGCAAAATGCAGCGTCCGTCTGCTGACGAACGCCGGGCGATGCACGACCTGATTGCCAGCGACAGCTTCGACCAGGCTAAAGCTCAGGCGCAGGTAGATAAAATGGCAGAGCAGAACAAAACGCGCATGCTGGCGCATCTGCAAACCCAGAACAAGATCTACAACATTCTGACGCCGGAACAGAAAAAGCAGTTTAATGCGAATTTTGAGAAGCGTCTGACAGAACGTTCAACGCATGAAGGTAAAATGCCAGCAGCTCAGTAAGCCTGAGCAACTAAATTAAGACCGCCGGTCTTGTTCACAATAGCGATGTACGCTGTGAACAGGACCGGCGGTTTTCTCATTTAACTCCCGGTTTCACGCGACTCCCGGAGTATAACGGCTGTTTATTCATGGGCCACGCTGGCCATACAAGTCATTTTAAACACTCAATTTCAGCAACTTACACTGAAAATTGCAGCTGACTCCTCAGATTTTGCCGCCCGCCGCGCAGAGAAAGAAATTTGCTTTGCTTCCTGACAGAAAAGTCGCTAAATCATTGTCACAAAAATAGAACCAGGGCTACAGCAACCGCCCGCGGCTGCCGATAATACTGGAGCCTGACAGAGATCCGGCGAACAAAACAGAGAACTGATGAGCGGGCCGCTGAGAACGGAAATCACCGTCCGGCGTGCCGCTCAATTTAAAGAGCAATTGCCAGGGCGTGCGAGCATCGCGCGTCCTCAGGAGTGGTGATGGAATTCTTTGATATACGAAAGGTGCCGGTGAATCTGTGGCGCAACGGTGCAGGGGAAACTCGCGAAATTTGCTGCTTTCCACCGGCCACGCGCGACTTCAACTGGCGGGCCAGCATTGCCTCTTTGGCCCATAACGGTGAGTTTCCTGTCTTCCCGCAGGTTGACCGGGTGATGACGCTGCTGGAGGGAAGCGAGATCGTGCTCGACGGTGGGAAAGCGTTCCGGCATACGCTAAAGCGCCATCAGCCGTTTACCTTTGCCGGAGAACAGCCGGTGAAAGCGGAGCTGACGCGCGGAATGTCGATGGATTTTAATATTATGACACGTCGCGATCGCTGCCGGGCACAGGTGCGCGTGGCGGACAGAACCTTTACCACTTTTGGTACGCGGGGCGGCGTGGTTTATGTGCTGAGCGGCGAGTGGCAGCTTGGGGATAAACTGCTTTCACCGGACCAGGGGGCATGGTGGCAGGAAGGCACCCATACGCTGCGTCTGTTAAAAAATGAAGGGCAGCTGCTGTTTAGCGAAATCACCTATTTGTAGCTCTGAAAGGGTTGCCGGATGCCCGGATGTTGTGCCGGGCTATTGTCTTTCTTCTTGCTGATTAACCTCTAAATGTGCTGTTTATACACGGTTTTGCTATCCCTTTCCCTTTCTTGCAATCGCTTTACAGCATCCCGTGCTGGATAAATTTCACAAGCGCGATCCGGCTCACCGTTCGATAAAAAAGTCCTATGACCCGCTGGCGGATTATTTGGTTTATTAGTTAAGTTGTATATACAAATATAGACAAAACCCGATGCAAACAGGATGCTGACATGTCAACGCAAAAGAAGCTATGCAGTCTTACTCCCGGTTCCGTTTCACTGGCCACCCTGCGAGAAATCTATCACGGCAAAGTGCTGCTGAGGCTTGATCCCGGTGCCGTTGCCGCGGTTCAGCGCGCGCTGGGTACCGTAGAGTCCATCGTCGCCCACGGTGATGTGGTGTATGGGATCAACACCGGGTTTGGCAAGCTGGCGCAAACCACCATCGCAACCGATCACCTCGCCGAGCTTCAGCGTAACCTGGTACTTTCCCACAGCGTCGGGCTTGGCGAAGCGTTGCCTGATGACGTTGTCCGGCTGGTGATGGCCAGCAAAATCATTAGCCTGTCACGTGGGCATTCGGGCGTTCGCCTGTTGGTGATTGACAGCCTTATTGCGCTGTTCAACGCGGGCGTGATGCCGGTTATCCCGGAGAAAGGTTCTGTGGGCGCATCCGGTGACCTGGCTCCGCTGGCGCATTTGTCGCTGATGCTGCTGGGCGAGGGGAACGTAAGGGTTAACGGCGAGCAGATCCCTGCCGTCGAGGGGCTCAAGCTGGCAGGCGTTGAGCCGCTGGTGCTGGGGCCAAAAGAGGGCCTGGCGCTGCTGAACGGGACGCAGGTTTCTACGGCGCTTGCGCTGCGAGGCCTGTTTGAAGGCGAGAAGGTGTTTGCTGCCGGGCTGGTGGCGGGTGCGCTGTCGCTGGAAGCGATCAAAGGTTCCGTAAAGCCGTTTGATGCGCGGATCCATCAGGCCCGCGGCCAGTCCGGCCAAATTGATGTGGCGGCGGCGGTGAGCGATCTCCTTGGCGGCAGTAAAATTGTTGATTCACATTTGCACTGCGGGCGCGTTCAGGACCCGTACTCAATTCGCTGCGTGCCCCAGGTGATGGGCGCTTGTCTGGACAACCTGCGCCATGCCGCGCGCGTTTTGCAGATTGAAGCCAACGCCGCTTCCGATAACCCGCTGGTGTTCAGTGATACCGGTGAGGTGATTTCAGGCGGTAATTTCCACGCCGAACCCGTGGCCTTTGCCGCCGACATCATTGCGCTGGCGGTTGCGGAAATTGGGGCTATTTCTGAGCGTCGCCTGGCGCTTCTGCTGGACACCGGACTTTCGGGGCTGCCGCCGTTCCTGGTGAAGGAAGGGGGGATTAACTCCGGCTTTATGATTGCGCAGGTCACGGCGGCGGCGCTGGCTTCCGAAAACAAATCGCTCGCGCATCCCGGCAGCGTCGATAGCCTGCCGACCTCGGCTAACCAGGAAGACCATGTTTCCATGGCAACCTATGCCGCACGTCGCCTGGGCGCTATGTGTTTTAACACTGCTGCCGTTGTCGGGATCGAAGCGATGGCTGCCGCTCAGGGTATTGAATTCCACAGGCCGCTTCGCAGCTCTCCGCTGCTGGAGAACGTCTTCGGTGAGATCCGTGAGCGCGTAGCGTTCCTGGACAAAGATCGTCTACTGGCGCCGGATATTGAACAGATGCGTCTTTGGGGCTGCAGTGACAGCTGGCCTGAGGCTATTGCTAAACTGCTGCCTTCCGCTGTGGCATAAATCTAAATCAGGGCATCGCCAGTTGGCCTGTAGCAACGTTGATTTCTGACGTCGCTACAGGCATAAAGCAATGCCCTGGCTGCGGTTTATCTCTCTTCCTTCACGCTCTGTAGTAAAGACGTAAACTGACCGCTATTTTCATAACCGGGATAAAGTATTTTTCTGTTATGAGTTAGCCTTGCTGAACGTTGTTTTTTTATGCAGATTTAGAGAAATCTCCCCCTCTGGCCCCACTTTTCCCCTTCAAATCAAGACATCTCCTTCGCGCCCAAACCCCGTGTCTGGTATGTAAATATTTCAAAAGAATTAAAAATGTTACTGCCATTTATTAATTCAAAGGGACATTGTGAAAATTAATCCATTAACGCTGGGGATAACCCTGGCCTTCTCACCCATGTTGCTTACAGGTGTAGTAAGTGCAAACAGTTCACCGTGGTGGGAGACATTCAGCTCTGAAGCAGGGTTTGTCGAAGCTTTGCCACACATCGGCTATAGCCTCGAAGCATTACGCCAGGATACCGATAAGGGGCTGCAAGAATCCGCCGACAGTCGCACCCCTTTATTCTGGCTCAAACGCACGATGGATATGTATCCTCCTGCAACGCCCGATCGCTATAACATGCCTGTTGCACACCATGAAACCAAAGACTGGCCTAACGGGCTTTATGCCACGATGGGTCGGGGGATATTCTTCTTTACCCGCACCTTTGGCGAAGCCGGGCAGACGGTGACCATCAACGTCGGTAATATCCCAAAAGGCGCGAGTTGCTATGCGGCGACGGGGCGAGATTTTACCAATAAAGATAAAATGTATTTGGATCAACACCTTCTCACAGCCAAAAGTGATAACTATTACACCTTTAAACAATCAGGCATTTTGCTATTAGGTTGTGGTGATCCCGACAAACAACAGAATGGACAATTTGTTCCGTTCAAAGTCAGTGGTGCAGAAAAAAGTAACCTGTTTATTTTAGGCCAAAGTACCCAGGATGACTGGCAGGCCGCTAAGACTACTGCCAGCCGTGTGGGCTTCGCGTTCCTTTATGATGGTCATGCTAATACCGTCGTTCCCAATAAGATGGCTCAGCGCACCAATGAAGTCATTGGCAAAGAACTGGGGACTAACCTTCGCACCATTGCCTTATACGAGAAGATAAATGGTATGGATGGCTCAGACCCTCTCTTTACCTCCTCGATGGGCTCCATGTTCGCAAACTATGACACCTGCTGTTATGCCGATTATCGTAATGGGTATGTGGGGATCGGATTTAGTTCCGACAAGATGCACAATGACTGGGGAGTTTGGCATGAATTAGGGCATCAGTATGAGCCAACCCGTGAAGGCTTGAATCTCTTTTCTGAAATACAAGTTAACCGATATTCGATAGAAGCCTGCCAATTGTTTAAGGGCCGTGAAGTTCCGCTGAACCAGTGTCATTCGAATATTACTGCTGAAGATGGGAATTGGGATAAGCAGGCCGTTGAAAACTTCCTGGCATCAAACGTTCAATATCAAGACTACAGCGCAATTAAAGACCTGTTTAAGCAGCTGGGTTTCTTCTCTCGTCTGCGCTTTTCTTATGGAGAGAACTTCTTCCCTAAAGTTAACCAAGCCCGTTTAAAAGCCATTCAGGCCGCACCGGGTAGTAGCCAGGGGGATAAGACAAATTACGTTCTGGGTTCGAAAGAAAAGGTGATTGACTTTAGTGTCGTGGCTTACAGCCAGGCGGCAGGATATGACTTGCGCCAATACTTCACTCAATGGGGATTACTCTTCAGCGCGACGGCAGGACAAAAAGTGGCCGATATGAAGTTACCTCAGCCGGGTGAAGAGCAAGGCCTGCAGATAAGCTTGAGTCGGGATAAGATCGCGGCCGTGGCGACCTACAACACCAGTTTCGGGTATAGCGTGACTGCCAGCAGTAATCAGGCCGATGTGAGTTATCGCTGGAAACGTATTGCGGGTGATGCCCGCATTTACACCAAAACTCAGGAAGGCGCTACGGTGGAAGTGGTTATTCCAAAAAATGTTGAAGGTGTGAGTGCGCGCTTTGAAGTGACGGCCGAAAGTCGAGCGGGGGAAGATAAAAAGAGTGTTGAAGTCCTGGCACTTTCGAGTTATTGTCAAATCTGGTGTACGGAGCAATCAGGCAACGATCTGATCTGATGTTTCGTGGACCTGTACCCCGTCCTTAAACGGGACGTTATTCACTACCAGCGTTAGCAGATTAAATCCCGGAAGCCGGTTCCAGT